>NZ_PEIG01000012.1 GCF_002749975.1 Gloeocapsopsis sp. IPPAS B-1203
CAAACGCTTTACAGAAATCATCTACATGGCAGAACAAAGATTCTAAACTAAACATAGGACAGGTGCTGAATTTAACGTTATTTTCAGCTTACTACCTGTCCCTTTTCTTATCCCGAACTCAGGTTAACATAGTAAATTAAACGATAGCTACACTTTTACCTTTTTGAGTGTCTCTGTTTCGGACTCTCAATTTGAAGACTGCATAACCAACCCCAGGAATTTAATCTCCTAGTAATTCTCCTTGCTCAAGTTGTTCAATGACAGGTTGGATATCACTGCGAATACTACGGTATTTCTTAATAAGAGTGCGTAGATTTCGATTGAATGTGGGCGAGGCTTCAACTTGAATCAAAGGCTGCTCACACATTTTCCATCCCTTCCCAAAGTTGGGCAACAGGAATAGTTTGTCCTGTCATCGCTTCGTGCCAAGCTTGTTGAAAGTCTTGTAATTCTGCTTTAGATTGCTCCTCCTCAATTTCTGATGGTTCTGGAATCAGGACAATTACTTCTACGCGACTATTTCTATCACTCATTAGGGGATGATCTAAAGTCAGTTGTCCTTGTTCATCAATAGTTGCCATAATTTTGAGTGCTTTCATTTTTGCTCCTTTATTGAAAATTAACAATTATCTCTTGACAGCTTTGAAAAACTGTTTGCAAATCAAATAGCAACGCTATAGACAGCTATTTAGTCTTCAATCTAATTGTTCTAACTTTAGATTTAGTCTGGAGCCTTTGTATATCTCTAACAACTAGAAATGCCATTAAGTATAAAAGCAAAATTTGTTGAAATACAAGCATAGGATCTAGTCTCCATCCTTGAAAAATTAAAATTCCTCCTGAAAGTAATAAAATAACAGGAGCTACAAAAAACTGAGTTAAGCGAAAAGCAATTTCTATTGCGGTGGTTTGCGAGTTACGGATAACAGTAATAAGTTGAGCTATTAATATGGGAACATAAAGAAAACCGAACAGAATATATGCAATTCCTATAACTGCTGCTAGCGGAATAGAACTCAACGTAACCATAATCTGACTTATTGAGTCATCAACGCCTTGATCTTACCAGGATTCATCAATCCATAAGGATCGACCATTTGTTTAAACTTTAGCTGTTCGGGGTCCATTTGTTTACGTCCGCCATCTTCAATGATGTATGTGTGCGGATTAGCAATAAACACGCCGTTAGCTTCGTGATAGCGCATAATCTCATTCAAACGTTCTTCTGTTGTATAGCGTACAAGTTGCAACGCTGCAGGAATGACTGCACCATTGACTCGAATAAATTCTAAATGCATCATGACTTCATCTCCAAAATGATGAAACATATGCTCGACAATTTGCAATGATTTATCTGCGGGAAATAAACTTTG
Source organism: Gloeocapsopsis sp. IPPAS B-1203 (assembly GCF_002749975.1). Classification (NCBI taxonomy): domain Bacteria; kingdom Bacillati; phylum Cyanobacteriota; class Cyanophyceae; order Chroococcidiopsidales; family Chroococcidiopsidaceae; genus Gloeocapsopsis; species Gloeocapsopsis sp. IPPAS B-1203. The sequence continues at coordinate 1,374 of NZ_PEIG01000012.1, forward strand.
TAAGTAGGTCATCGATGAATCAACAGTACGGGCGTGTAGAGTTGTGTGATTCCAAGTAAATTCCCCTAAATTTATACTTTTACCAACATCCTGCGCAGACTTTTGATAAGTTAGCTTCCCGTTATACTCTTGAATCAATCCTGGCAGTAATTCCAAACAAGATTCTGCCACTATTAGAAAAGCTGCATGAGTTTTATCAGGAATGTATTGACGCAATGCTGTAAAGTAACTGGGAATTGGCGATGCAAAAACTGTAATTAATTTCTTAACCATACCATCCGCATTGCCTAATGCTTGCCCAAAACGGGCGGCTGTCATGAAATCATCAAACGTGACAATCATTTCAACCCAAGGATAAGCAGGTGCAAGCGGGATTTCTAATTCAGTGATAATACCATTCACGCCCCAAGCATGATTGACCTTTTGCACATCATCACCTCGCAACTCGATCGCACGAGGTTCGTCTTCTATTGTCACAACTTTCAATGCCAAAAGATTACCGCGATCGCGCAATTGTCCATAAGTAATCGAACCAATACCCCCACTACCACCTGCAATAAATCCCCCAATGGTTGCAGTACGATATGTTGAAGGAGCCATGCGAATTTCCCAACCACTTTCCCGCGCCTTTTTATCCAACGCCGCCAACTTCACCCCAGCTTCTAAGCGTGCTATACCAGCCTCAATCCACGGAATTCTTTGCATCCGCGACATATCCAAAATGACACCACCATGTAATGGTACGCATTGCCCATAATTTCCCGTTCCTGCACCTCTCACCGTTACTGGTACGCGATACTTTGCACACACCGCCGCTACTCGCAGAACTTCCGCCTCCGTAGCAGGGCGCACCACAATATCTCCAACCTTCCCTGCCAGCTGACGGTGCAAAATCGGGCTAAAAGTATAATAATCCTGCGATAACTTCGCCACCTGTGCTGCATCTACAATCACCTCAATCTCCGCCAACGCAGCAATAAAAACCTCCCAATCAACTGATTTAATCGCTGTCCCCGTCATCCTCAATTACCTCTTTATGTTCTAGTAGTTCGTCTCCTAATTTTCATGCTTCACTGCACTTTCATGCCATTTTCCCAATACCCAATCTGACAACACCGTTAGCCCCACAAAAATCGCCACCCCTAACCCCGTCGTCAACAACAACGCTGCAAACATCCGTGGAATTTGCAAGTTGTAACTCGATATCAAAATGCGATATGCAATCCCCGATCGCGCCCCACCTGTTCCCGCAACAAACTCCGCCACAACCGCACCAATCAGCGCCAAACCACCACTAATTCGCAATCCACCTAAAAAATATGGCATAGCACTCGGCAAACGTAAATGCACTAGAGTTTGCCACTTTGAAGCTTTATACAGTTGAAATAAATTTACTAAATTGCGATCGACACTATTCAACCCCAGTGTTGTATTAGCAACAATCGGGAAAAACGCCACAATCCAAGCACAGACAACCAACGCTGCAAATGTGTTGTTTTTTAACCAAATAATAATTAAAGGTGCGATCGCAACTATTGGAGTTGTTTGCAAAATCACCGCGTAGGGAAATAAGCTTTTTTCAATCCACTTACTCTGCGTAAACAAAATTGAAATCAGCAATCCTGAAACTGCTGCTGCAACAAAAGCAACGACAGTAATTTGTAAGGTAACTAACAACGAAGCAAATAGTTCATTCCAATCTGTGATTAATGTTTGCAATACTAATAGAGGACCAGGAAGCAAATACGGTGGTAAGTTGGTCATGCGTACAAACACTTCCCACGCCACTAAGACTAGAATTCCTACAACGATTGGTGCAATAACGTCAACAGATACACACTGAGTAGCGTCATTAGTTACTTGACTAGATTTGCGACGACGGAGAATAGTCATTGCATACTATATAGGTTGCGCGATCGCCGTGCGATCGTTAGGTAATAGTTGTTCGTTCATTGTTTCCATCAAACATTGCGAGACTTCACGACAGTATTGGTTGTAAACCAAAGAGGTGCGAAATTCTTCACTACGGGGATACGGTGCATCAATTGCAATATCTGCAACTACACGCCCTGGACGTGCTGCCATAACAATGACACGATTGGATAAATAAACTGCTTCATAAATATTATGCGTGACAAAAACTACTGTCCAACGGTGCTGATTCCACAGATCGAGGACATCGCGATTTAGTTTGCTACGGGTAATTTCATCTAACGCCCCAAAGGGTTCGTCCATCAGTAGTATATTTGGTTTTGTCACTAAAGCACGAGCAATCGATACTCGCATTTTCATTCCACCAGATAACTCGCGAGGATAGCTGCGTTCAAAGCCACTCAAACCTACACGTTGAATCGCTTGTTGTACTAAGACGTCTGCATACTTTTTAGATGTTCCAGCTAATTTTAGTGGCAAATGCACATTGTCTTGAACAGTTGCCCAAGGCATTAATGCGGGTTCTTGAAAAACAAAAGCCAGTTTGCGATCGCAGACCCCCCAATCAATACTGCCAGAATTCATTTGTCCTAATCCGGCAATAATCCGCAATACTGTACTTTTACCACAACCGGAAGGACCGACTAAACTCACAAATTCTGCATCCTGAATTGCCAAGTTCATGTTGTGCAAAGCCACAGTACCGTTACTGTAGACCTTACTGACATGATTCAGCTCAATTGCGGGAATCATTTGCTATAGACTGATGAATAATTACCAAAGATATTCTATCTAGCGTAACTCTACCGTAAGCAAAAATACAAAATCATCTTTAGTTAAATAACCCGATTATCGTTGCTAACGGAATTTTCTTAAACTCCCTCACTCCTCTAACTGCGATACGCCTGCGCGCCTTTATTGACAAATTGTAAGGTAAATGCTTGTTTGTAATCTGTATTAGGTTTAAAAATTCCTGCTTGTGTCATAATCTCAAAAAAAGATTGCCATCGTTCCTCGGTCATGGCACCAATTCCGAGTTGTTCAACTTCACCTGAAGCAATAATGCCGTATTCTTGGAGTTTTTCAAGTCCATAAGCAATTTGTTCATCTGTCATTTCTGGGTTTGCTTGTTTAATCAATTCATTTCCAGGTGCTGGATTTTCTAAATAGCTATACCAACCTTTAATTGATGCATCAACAAATCGCTGGACTAAATCTGGATTATTTTCTACTAATTCACGCTTAGTTTCAATTGTTGTTGAATAAGGTATGTAACCATAATCTGCTAATAAAAATATCACAGGTGTAAATCCACCCTGTCTTTCTATCGCAAAAGGTTCAGATGTAATATATCCTTGTTGTGCTGATTGTTTATCTGCAAGAAATGGACCAGGATTAAAGTTGTAAGGGCGCTTTTGATCGTCTGTAAAACCAAATTTTGCTGCTAATAAAGGCCAGTATGTCACATTAGCAGAAGAAGATATATAAATTGGTCTACCTCTAAGATCTTCTATTGATTCGACGCCTGTGTTAGGATGAGCGATCAAACACTGGGGATCTTTTTGAAAAATTGCCGCTACAGTAATTTTAGGTATTCCTTCAGCAACGGCATTAACTGCATCGACGCCGTACCCCATAAAAAAATCTACCGCATTTCCCATTAATAACTGAGTACCAGTCGGTACTTGCGGTCCACCCATTTGAATTGTGACATCTAAGCCGTGTTCTTTGTAGATGCCTGTAGCGATCGCTTGATAAAATCCTCCATGTTCTGCTTGGGCTACCCAGTTCGTTCCAAAAGTGACTTGATCGAGATTACTTGTTGATTGAGAATTTGCTGGTGGCTGATTGTTCGTACAAGCTGCAACTACACTACTACCGATAAACAATGAACCATATTGAATAAATCTACGACGATTTACACTATGAACAGCATGATTCATTAATAAATTATCTCCTTTTTAGCTTAACTGTGCAGTACATTCTAGAATTAACCTTTGATTTTCTACTGCGTACGGCTGAATTTCTAAAGCACGACGCAAAGCTTGAATAGCAGCACTATAATTTCCTAAAGCGACATAACATAAGCCCATACCATGAAGCGCACCAAAATGAATCGGACTAAGCTTAACGACCATTTCACAATCTGCTAACGCTCTTTGGTATTGACCATTCATGTAATACAAAACAGCACGTCGGTTCCACGCTTCAGCAAAATCAGGTTGAGCTTCAATCACTTCTGTTAATAGCGCTTCGGCTTGTTCTGTTTTACCTGCTTCAACTAACGCTTGACTTTGCTGTAATAACTGCAGTCCATAAACGCCCTTTTGCCCAAACCAATGCTTCCATAACTCTTGAGTTGCCCAATTTCGTATCTTCTCATCAGGACTTTTCAAAGCTTCCAGCAGTGGATTAATAATAGATGCTTCATTCATGATTCCCGATCTAAGTTATTGAGTTGTCTAAGTATGCTACGCTACTGTATTCTGTAGCTGTATTAGCAACCACAGTTATCTTAAAACCAAGTTGATTTATTTCTTATTACTGTTGCAATAAATCTTAAAAAAATAATTCAATTTTGCCTATGATTTTATAACTAACCATATAAAACTTAAGCAAATAACTATAATTTTGTTGTATTTCAATATACCATTTTTTAGGCAAAGGATAACTTAACGTAGGTATTCTCTGCAACTTCTATATTGAGTTAAGTTTATTAATTTTTTCTAAAAAAATACATTAACTTCTTTTACTAGACTCACCAAAAATAAGCGTTCTTAACATAGTCCAGATAATGCCCACAAAAGCTGAAACTAAAAGAAAAATCATTAACAAAGCCAAGGCAGAAAATGGCGAAAATATAGTGATAAGCAGCAAAGCCAAGACAAGAATAGCTACTAATATATTATTCATATCATATAGAATTGCGCGATCGCGTGACAACTAATTATCAGGTTAATAGCCATTATTGTTTTTGACGTCTAGCCGCAGCAATATTAGCGAAGAAATTGCTCTAGCTCATTACTTGACGATCGCACTAAACTCAATGGTAATGAAGTTTCACTCACTGCTTGAGTATATGCCGAACTGAGGTAAGGGCGATATTGCGGTGAATTATTAATGTATGTCTGAAAAAATGGTACGCTCAAAGCACTTATATACGAGCGTGCAACTTCTGGAGTAGGACCAATAACTTGTGGTGGTACGGCTATAGGTTCAGAACCAGGCGCAGCTTCACCAATTGTCGAGAAGTGCGTAGCACCTACAATCACAGCTAGATACTTATCTGGAGTCGTCAGCCAACTAAATGGACGAATTTGTTCAGCTAACGTAGGAGCAATAGTATCAGCACTACCGCTGACAATCATCACCGGTACAGCGATTTGCCTAATACTAGCTTCGCCAAAAACACTACTAGTAATTGGGTTAACTGCGATCGCTGCTTTTATGCGTGGATCGCGTAAGGCATAGTCAGTCACTGGCAACTCCAACGCGCGACATTGCAGTAACAATGAGACATTCCACAAAGTAGAATCTTGCAATCTATTACAGTCTTGTTGCAGTTGTTCAAAGTTTAATTGTGCACCTGCGAGGGCTAATGCGGTATAACCGCCAAAAGATTGACCAATAACTCCCACTTGCTGAACATTAATGTTTCTAAAACGAGTGTCAGAAATGCGCAAACGTTCTAACTCATTGAGTAGATACCTGACATCTAGTGGACGGTTGATAAATTCATTTGGTTGTGCTACTTCCGCAGCGACTCCTGATAAAAGCGATCGCAACTGTTCCGCATTGCTTCCAGGATGTTCGGGAACTGCAACCGCAAAGCCGTAGGATGCTAGTTGAGTCGCTAAATAAATAAAACTTGTCCGATCCGATCCTAAGCCGTGAGAAATGACAATAACTGGTGCTGGTTTTTCTAAATTCAGCGGAAGATAGATATCTGCTAAAAATTGGCGATCGCGTCTCGGATCGAATAACGTCAGTGTTTGCTGATTCCAACTAAATGAACCTCGTTCGCGCAAATCAGGTACATCAAAATCAATTGGTGGTTGCGTAGTCGCAGCATTGACTGCATCCTGTTGCACAAGAGCGATCGCTTGCGCGGTTTGACTGACTAATCTATCTAATTGTTCTGCAATGCGTAAACTACGTGCTAAATCAATGCGAATACTGCGTGTCGGAAACTGACGTAATACATTAAGTGGAGTTAAACCATCCGGAGTTGCTGCGGCTAAAATCAATGCAGAGCGAATTGCATAAAACCCAGGCTGACGTGCTTCGGTTTGAATAATTCGTCCCAAGCGTTCTAATAAAATAATTCCCTGCGGTGTGTAGAGAAACTGTGCAACTGCTACCGGAGTTAAATCAATTTGCGTCAGCAGTACTCGTCGTAATTGTTCTAACTGTTGTGGACTGATGTATTGAGCATAAACTGCCAGTTCTTCATCCAGAATACCTTCTCGCGCATACTTTTCTAGCGCCGCTACCGAAATCGAGCGCTCAACAACTGAATAAGATGCATAAATTCGTTCCGCTGTCAAGGCTTGACGCATTATTCCTATAGTAGGGATAAAACAACACCCCAAGGAAGTTGCGACTAACCCAATTCGCCACGACAAGCGCTTGTACGCATATGAATTTTGTCTGCGAGGTTTAGAAATCAAAGCTACTCATTCCAGAACATTTTTAGCTACCTATAAATAAGCTAACAACTTTGAATTTCGTCTTTATCTCAAAACTCATAATTCATAACTCATAATTCCGCGAAGCGGTAATTTATCTAACCACTGAACGATCGCAGAATTAACTTGATCGGGGACTTCATCATGAGGACAATGTCCTGCGTTAGGAATAGGAACAACTTCAACAGGTTCGCCGCGATCGCGCATCTGTTCGTACAATTTCGCCCCACTAATGGGTGTCCAAGGGTCGTCTGCGCCCCATACTACCAGCAAAGGATGTTTCACTTTCGGTAATAACTCGGCTGGACTTGGACCTGGAGGTGCAGTGATAATTGACGCGAAAACTTGCTGTGCGCCAGGATCGCACGCTGGCTCATACAGCATATCTACTAATTCATCTGTAACAGCTTCAGGATTACGATAAACTTGCAATAACGTCCGCCGAATTTGTGATTTTTGGCGAATTCGGTTAAAAATAGTTCTTCCTGTAATTCGCGATCGCACAAGACGATTAAACCCCGCCATGAAGATTCGTAAGGGTGGATTAAGTTCATTAGGACGATGACTCAAACCGCCTGCGCTGTTAATCAAAATTCCACCTGTGGCAATTTCTGGATGATTTGCGACTACCATTAAACTCAGTAACGCTCCAATTGAGTTACCGATAAATATTGCTGGTTCTTGGATATGTTCTTCCCAAAAATCTTTCAGCAGGAGTTCCCATACATCCAAGGTATAGTTCAGCGGCGGTTTACTCGATCCACCAAAACCGAGTAAGTCTAAAGCGAACACTCGATAACCCGCATCGGCTAAGACAGGGATATTTTTCCGCCAATGTCCGATACAAGCACCAAATCCATGAACTAAGACTAAAGGACGTCCTTCTCCTTTGACTGTGTATTGAATGGTGTATCCTTGCCAATTCCAAACGTGCTTTTCAATACTGCTGGTGTATGGTATTTGCTGGGTAGTCACAGGTCTTTATTAAAATTTGTAAATCACTTTTTATTACATAACATTTTTGTAGGGAAAAAGCACTCTGGCTAAGGAGTTGTCAATTTTGCAATTAATTTTAGTGTTTGGGGCGATCGCTTTACTGTATTATCTTTGTCCGACGGATACACTGTTCTCATCCTTGCTGATAACAATAGTGCAATCTTCTAATAATGTCATTCACCTTTCGAGTTCTTAAGCAGTGGTTTTAGTGCAGCATTCGCAAACTTAGCAAAAGTAGTTAGTGTGGTTTCTGAGATAGGTCAATCTCCAGGTAAGTATAGGCGATCGCATTGTTCAGACTATACTAAATAGGTTAAATTCAATATTAAGATGTGGCATCTCGCCTGTCTTATAGCGGCAGCCAGTTTTCATCTAAGACTAACTCCAAACTATATGGGCATCCTTCTGGAAACGTTGATACGTGCATTCCTTTTTGTTTCGCTGCTTGACGACGCGCACGTTGATAGCTTGCTGCCAGTGCTTCTGCAGAATAATCTTTTAAACTAGGACTATCTTCCAATGCTAATTCAATTTGGGTACGAGCATCAGCGATCGAATCAAGCCAACTATCTGAGCGTCGCTGTGGCTGATATTGCCACTTGAGCAAGTGTAGTAAAAGACGGGTGAGTTGACTGGCAATTCCTCGCCGTTCACTCTTGCCCAAATCTTCGATCTCCTCAATTAAATGCTCTAGATCAACTTCCTGCCAACGTTATTCTCGCAATAGCTGCGCTGTTTGATTACTCCACAAATTGAAATCTGTTGAGTATGTCGCCTTCATAGATCTCCTGATTATTGAGAATGCAGCGTCACTCCAAAACTTTCGGCTGCACTAAGTAAGAATAGAAATCATCTAGCATACGTCTTAGTAATTTATAATCTAGGGAAATATCCCATCACCTACAGCTAGTCACTTCTATTAAACCGTTTCCTACAGATGTTTGTGCAAGAATTGCTTAAGTTCGTTCCAAGAATCTTCAGATGCTAATTGATTGTATGAAGAACGTTCGTGGCAGAAAAATCCATGCTCGGCATCAGGATAAACTTTCAACGTGTATTCTTTACCAAGTTCTTGAAACCGCGACTCGATCTGGTGAATGCGATCGCGTGGAATAAAAGGATCGCGACCTCCAAAGAACAAATAAACAGGTATTGTAATATTTTTTACTGCCTCGATCCACTCATCTAAAACCATCCCGTAGAAGGGCGCTGCTGCGGCAATTTCAGCCGAAAACTTACAAGCAGTCAAAAAAGTCAACCCACCACCTAAACAAAAACCAGTGACACCAATCTTATTTGGATTCACGTTCCTTCGCGATCTTAAGTAACCTAATGCTGCTTGAAGATCCTCTTCCATAGGTTTACCAAAGTCGAGCCGCCACATCATCGCCATAGCCTGCTCCACCTCATCGTAATTAAATCTGCTGTTGGGTTTGCGATAGTATAAGTCCGGTACAAGAACGACATATCCTTCTTTTGCAATGCGGATTGCTACATCTCGAATATGCTGTGTTAAGCCAAAAGCTTCCATGAGAAGAAGAACAGCAGACATACACTCAGGCTCAATAGGTGTACACAAGAAGGCGGACATCTGTCCATCAGGCGTAAGGATCGCTACTTCTGATTGTTCAATTTGCATGATTATTTATCCAGAAGAACCTACTGCTGATAGCTTAAAAAGCTAGCGAGTCAAGACTCTAGAAAAATGTTGCGGAGTTTTAGAATATTCTTGCGTTCAAGCTTGCCAAAATTGTTTCGGTGTCACGCCAAGCATACGCTTAAAATATCGAGTCAGATGACTTTGATCGCAAAAGCCCACCTTAACAGCAATCTCTGCAATACTCAACTTGCTGTGTTGCAATAGATATTTTGCTTTATTGATTCGGCGCTGCAAGATATATTGGTGGGGTGTTATGCCCATACTTTGCTTGAACAACCGCAAAAAGTGATACGGACTGATTTGAGAAATCGCCGCAATTTCTGTCAGTGTCAAATCTTGATGTAGATGTTCGTCGATATAGTCTATTATGAGAGCTAGCTTGGCTGACGATAATCCATCTGAATAGCTAGAAAGCCTAGGAGATGTCGCGCAATAGTTTCGTAATAGGTGAATTGCCAACACTGTTTTCAAACTATCAACCAGCAACTGTCTGCCAATTCTGTCAGATTCTAATTCGTCTTTTAGAGTTAGAAAGATGCTTTGTATCAGTGCGTCTGGCTTACTCATAAACTGCGGTATCAATTCAATACCGTCGGGGTTTACCCAATCTTGACCGATGTTTTTGAGCAGTATAGGCTCAAGAGCTAAAACCATAAACTGAACTGAGGTGTTCCAATTACAGCGGTGGGAAACATTAGCAGGAATAATCGCAATGTCTCCAGTACTTCGCGTCTCTTTGCTCAGCTTTCCATCTAACCATCGCTCGCCCGATGAGTCTTCTATATATGGAGAGGAAAGTCCGCAAGCAATAACGTGCATCGTGTGTTTATGCTCAGCAATCTCAAATTTTGGCTGCTGATAAAGCTCTAAGTGAATATCGCTCCAACCGCTGCTAGAGAGAATCGATGGTTGGGGTAACAGTGCATTTGCCGCATTGACTTGGCGATAGTCAATAATGCTGACGGGTTGTGGCAATTTCATCTTGTGCTCAAATGAATGAGAAGTTCTATTTTGACTTGGCGATAGTAAAAATGCGATCGCCTAGAAGTGCTGAGAAAAACGCGATCGTACCCACCAAATTTAAAATATCATCCCTGAGCAAAGTTACGCTAACTTGATCTCGACATCTACAAGTCGGCTTTTGTTGTGCTGGCAGCAACTTGTTCGCAATTCTGAATTTAATCTCTTTTTGACAAGAGTAACCTTTTCTTTCTACCTTACCACTATTAATTAGTAGCGTTGTTCAGCGAGGAAGGCGTGTTTGAACCAAGCGATCTAGAGCTAGTTTTTCTGTCACGGCGGGGAAATAAAGCAGCATTTGGTCAGCTGATGTTGCGTTATCAATCGATGGTACAGCGCCTTGCTATGCGAGCGATCGGCAATGAAGATTTGGCTCAAGAAGTTGTGCAAGATACCATGTTGCAAGCTTATCTTTCACTCGATAAACTTAAAGACCCAACACGCTTTAAAAGTTGGCTATACGGCATTGTCCTCAACGTTTGCCAGAACACTTTGCGCCGTCGGCGGGTAATCTGTTTTTCCCTTGAGGCAATGATAGGGAATTTCGTGGATGAACCGCCGCCAATCGCTGGGAATTCACCCGATCCTCAGCAAGTAGCAGAACAAGAAGAACTCTACACTGTATTACTTGAAGCAATCAATACTCTATCTCCCAAAAATCGCTCAGCAATTTTACTGTTTTATCACGAGCAATTTAGCCTACAAGAAGTGGCTAATCGCTTAAATATTTCAGTGAGTGCAGTCAAAGGGCGTTTACACAAATCTCGTCATCAGCTCAGAAACCAGTTATCACGGCTTCAAGATCAAATTCAACTCAATTCACCCCAGGAAATTCAAACAGTGACTATCAACACTTCTAGTCAAAACAAAATCGAATTTAGCTGTTCATTTTGTCACAAGAGCCAGGAACAAGTTGAGATACTCATTGCAGGTCCAGGCGTATTTATCTGCGATGCGTGTGTAGATATCTGTAATCAAATTATCAGCGGGCAAATTCTTCCGTCTCCATTAACGCAAGAGCAAATTGAGCAATTAATAGATTCAGGTAAGTTGAGTGAATAGATTGACAAAAAGTTAATAGAATGTTTGATTTATTTATTACGTTTACAAAAGATTGAAGATGCGATCGCTCAACTTCTAAATAAAGTACTAGCGATCGCCATCATATTGACTTCGTGCTGCTTCGACTTCAGGAAGGTAATTCTCTGCCCAACGACACAGCGTAGACAAGGGTCCAGTTAGCGTTGTCCCTAAAGTAGTTAAAGAATATTCCACCATTGGTGGGACAACAGGATAAACTTTGCGACTGACAATTCCATCGCGTTCTAAATTGCGTAATGTCTGCGTTAGCATTTTTTGCGAAATTCCACCAATTTCTCTTTGTAACTCGCTGTATCGCTTCGTTCCTTTAGCAAGGCGGTAAATAATAATTGCAGTCCATTTGTCGGCAATAAGATCTAAAACTTGCCGTGAGGGACAATTAGCATCACAAACACTATTTTCTTGATTGCGCACCATAAAGTATGTATAGCACTTTTCAGTGCCTTCTTGTCAAAAAGAGTGAGTAATTGACACAATCATAAAACTACTACAAAATTTGAGGAACTGAGAAATAGGAAACCTCGTCCCTCACCCCTCACCCCTACAAATGTACAGGAGCAGCCGCTATGAAAAATCTGCAACTGGTATCCAACGATTTCGAGAATGAGGGGATACAAACCTCGCCAACAACAAATACTACAGCAGATGAACAGTTACTTGACGCCTATTCGCAAGCTGTCATTAGTGTAGTTGAAAAAGTTAGCCCCGCAGTTGTCAATATTGATGTGCATCGACAATTGCAATCACGGCGCAGGAACAATCAAGCCTTCATGCAAGAAGTACGCGGTAACGGTTCTGGCTTTATTTTCACTAAAGATGGTTATATTCTCACGAATAGTCATGTTGTCCACGATGCAACCAAAATCGAGGTGATACTCTCAGATGGTCGCAATTTTATCGCAGAATTAATTGGTGACGATCCTGATACCGATTTAGCAGTCATTAGAATTGATGCACCTAATCTTGTGGCTGCCAAATTAGGAGATTCGCAATCGTTACGTGCAGGACAACTTGCGATCGCAATTGGCAATCCTTATGGTTTCCAAACTACGGTAACAACAGGTGTCGTCAGTGCTTTAGGGCGTTCATTTCGTTCGCGTTCTGGTCGATTGATAGATAATATCATTCAAACTGATGCCGCTTTGAATCCTGGTAACTCTGGTGGACCACTCGTAACATCTCATGGTGAAGTGATTGGTGTCAATACAGCCGTGATTATGTCAGCACAGGGTATTTGCTTTGCTGTACCGATTAATACTGCCAAGATGATTATTGGATCGCTAATTCGCGATGGAAAAGTCCGGCGCGGTTACATTGGTATCGGTGGGCAAAATGTACCGCTACCGCGTCGGGTCGTGCTATTTCATGAATTATCCTTAGAAAGCGGTGTTTTGGTAATTTCCACCGAAGAAAATAGCCCAGCCCAAAAAGCAGGTTTACAAGAAGGTGATGTCATCGTGGGTATCAATCAACAACCAATTGCAAATATCGATGACTTGCATAAACTATTAACTCACGATCAAGTTGGAGTGCGATCGCAGCTTATAGTTCTCCGTCGTTATCAAAAGCTACTTGTAGATATTGTTCCTGAGGAGTCACCAGGTGGGTAATTGCTAACTGGCTATTGGTAATTGAGTAAAGCAGCGCCAAATGTTATTGCTTACCTATAAGAGCGTACTTTCAATTACTCTAGGAGACAATCATGGCAACGATGAAAGCTATACAGATTCACTCGTATGGTGGATCAGAGGTTCTCAGATACGAAGATGCACCACAACCAAATATTACCGACGACGAAATCCTTGTTCAAGTTCATGCGGCTAGTGTCAATCCAGTTGATTGGAAAATTCGTGAAGGCTATATGCAGCAAAGCCTCAAGCACAAAATGCCACTGATTTTAGGTTGGGATGTTTCTGGAGTTGTTGTCAAAGTCGGCTCAAATGTAAGTGAGATTCAAGTAGGTGATGATATTTATGCTTACACGAGTTTGAGCCGAGACGGTGCTTATGCTGAGTATATTGCAGTTCGTGCCAATGAAGTTGCCCATAAGCCTAAATCTCTCGATTACATCGCCGCAGCATCTGTACCAGTAGTCGCATTAACCGCATATCAAGCTTTGTTTGATGCAGCAAAATTATCCGCAGGACAAACTGTGTTAATTCATGCCGCAGCAGGAGGTGTCGGCAGTTTTGCAGTACAGTTAGCAAAGAATAAAGGTGCGCATGTGATTGGTACAGCATCAGCCCGAAATCACAATTTTTTACAAGAACTCGGAGTTGATGAAGCAATTGATTACAACCAAGTTCGCTTCGAGGACGTGGTTTATGATGTTGATGTGGTTTTCGACACAATCGGGGATGAAGTTCAGGAACGCTCCTGGAAAGTTCTTAAAACTGGTGGTATATTGGTATCAATTGTCTCACCACCTTCCCAGTCAACTGCCACTCAACACAAGGTTCGTGCAGCTTTTGTTGCAGTTCAGCCGAATAAAGCACAACTCGCGGAAATTGCCGCGTTAGTTGATGCTGGAATACTCAAACCCATTGTTGACACTGTTCTCCCACTATCAGAAGCACGGCAAGCACACGAATTAAGTCAGAGTGGTCATATGCGTGGCAAGATCGTTCTACAAGTCATCGGGTGACATCTCTTGGTTAAACTGTCAATTACCAGAGATCTTATGAAATTTCAATCTTTGCTCATTGTCTGTAGTTTGTTACTCTTATTCAGCACAAAACCTAGTAGCAGTAACCAAAATGAATTACGTGCAATTAAGAGTGATAATGCTCAAGTAGAAAAAATAGTTGGCGGCTATAAGTTTCTTGAAGGACCACTTTGGCATCCAGATGGTTTTCTGTTATTTAGTGATACCCCAGCTAATACAATTTACAAACTGTCTTCTAATGGCAAAGTAGAAGTTTTCCGCAGACCTGCAGGATATCTTAATGGTAATGCTCTAGACCGCGAGGGTAGGCTCGTCACTGCACAACACGATCGCAGTGTGACACGTACCGAAAAAGATGGCAAAGTTGTTACTTTAGCAACTCACTATTCAGGGAAAAAGCTAAATAGTCCTAATGATATTGTTGTCAAATCCGATAACAGTATTTATTTTACCGATCCGCCCTTTGGGATTCGGAAACCTTATGCAGTGCAAGAACAACCTGAAGAACTTGGTTTTTCTGGGGTTTATCGTTTGACAGAAGATGGTCAATTAACGCTGCTTGTCAAGGATATGGAGTTACCAAATGGACTTGCTTTTTCACCTGATGAGAAACATTTGTATATTAATGATTCCCAAGAAGGTAACATTCGCGTATTTGATGTAAAAGCAGATGGAACTTTAACGAATAGTCGAGTCTTTGCAGATTTAAATGTTCCAGGAGAACGATTAGCTGATGGAATGAAAGTAGACTTGCAAGGAAATGTGTATTCAACAGGACCCAAAGGTATTTGGATTTTTTCACCGCAAGGTAAACTACTAGGAAAAATTTCTGTACCCGAAGGTACAACAAATATTGCTTGGGGCGGTAAAGATTATAAAACACTCTACATTACAACTTATACGAGTCTCTACCAAATTCCACTTAATGTTGCTGGTGTAGCACCAAGCAAAGAATAAAGTAAGCGATTGCGCTACGCGCAGTGCCCAAAGCGATCGCTTTTCCTTAACCTAGAAGACTTACATTCTGTAATAACTTTCAGTAGTGGGTTTATGACACCAATTCGCATTTTAATGCAGACAACGATTCCTCCTAGTGAGGATGACTGGACAATTGATCGCTTTTCGTTATTGCGCGACTACCTGGCATCATTAACAGACGAAACTGGAAATCCACTTTATGAAGTCACTGCACGTAACCGCGAATCAAATTCTGACGATCCGATTCTGAGTAATATTGATAACTCCGATTTTGATGAACTGTGGTTGTTTGCCGTTGATATTGGGGGTGGACTCACTGAAAAAGAATGTCAGGCGATCGCTCGATTTCGCAGACAAGGTAAAGGGCTGTTAATCGCACGAGATCACCAAGATTTAGGTTCGTCCATTTGCAATCTTGATGGTGTTGGCACTGCAAACTATTTTCATACGCGAAACCAAGATCCGGATGAATCGCGACGCTGTAACGACGATCCTTATACCACATATATTTCATGGCCAAACTATCATTCTGGTAGCAACGGCGACTATCAAAAAATTACACCAACTGAACCAGTTCACGAACTGCTACACAACCCCACTTCCCCATCTGGGGTTGTTGAGTTTTTTCCAGCACATCCCCATGAAGGCGGTGTTGGACTTGCTTCTGATGTAGAAAATGTCAGAGTTATCGCTACAGGTACAAGTAAAGTTACAGGTCGTTCTTTTAACCTTGCTGTAGTGTTTGATCGTTCCCAGGACAATAATAGTAGTCTTGGACGTGCTGTCACAGAATCAACTTTTCATCACTTCTGCGATTACAACTGGGATATTGATATGGGCTGTCCTAGCTTTGTTGACGAACCACCAGGAGAAGGTATGAAAACTGAACCACGCGCCTTAGAAGATGTCAAAACTTATGTGCGCAATATTGCTGCATGGCTTGCACCTAAATAATCTCAATTTCAGTGAATTACCTGCAACGTAGAGTTACTAGTGGCTAGTGGCTAGGCAAAACAATTACCCATTACCGATTACCTCCCAGCATGGTTTAGTTATTCAACCAAAGATGTATAACTACCATTGCACTGTGCAAACATTGAACCTTAGTCTTAACTCAAAATGTCATTAGCGAATAAAAAAGTCGTCATCATTGGTGGAAGTTCTGGTATTGGTTTAGCAACAGCCAAAGCCACACTTGCAGCACAGGGCAAAGTCCTAATCGCGGGACGTTCTCTAGAAAAATTGCAACAAGCCCAACAGGAAATAGGCGGTGAAGTAGAAATCTACAGCTTGGATCTACTTCAAGAAGGGCAATTAAACAATTTTGCACTGATATTGGTCTAATAGACCATCTCGTCATTCCTGGTAGTTCAGTTAAAACCGGACTATTGCGCGAACTTGATACCGCAGATGCACAAAAATCAATGGCGAGTAAATTTTGGGGATCGTATCTTCTAACCAAATATGCTCAGATCGCCGATCGCGGCTCAATTGTATTGTTTTCTGGTATATTCAGCCGCCGACCATCTCCTGGTTATGGTGTCTTAGCTGCAATTAATGCAGCAGTGGAAGCTTTCGGTCGTGCATTAGCGCTAGAACTTGCACCTGTGCGAGTCAATGTAGTTTCTCCTGGCTTAGTTGATACTCCCGTATATGCCGGAATGCCACAACAGCAGCGCGAAGCATTTTGGCAGAGTACAGCTGATAAACTGCCAGTAAAAGGTATTGGTCAACCAGAAGACATTGCAGCTACAGTTTTATACTTGCTAGAAAATAGTTACACAACAGAAACTGTAATTGATGTTGACGGCGGTAGTTTACTCGTTTGAGCATCTCAAATCTGCAACTTAGGTCTAATAAACTGACAACACTGTAGTAGAGTTACTTGAAATTTTTAAAGGAAAGAATAATGGCAAATAAATTAGATGGAAAAGTTGCGTTAATTACAGGTGCGTCTTCTGGTATTGGTGAAGCGTCTGCATTAGCATTAGCTGCTGAGGGTGCGAAAGTCGTTTTAGCCGCACGTCGTCTCGACCGCTTAGAGAAATTAGTCAGCCAAGTTAAAGATAGTGGAAAAGAAGCGATCGCAATTCAAACTGATATCACCGACCAAGCCCAAACAACCGAGATGCTGCAAAAAGCCAATGCTAATTTTGGTAGTGTAGACATCTTGATTAATAACGCAGGTGTCATGCTTACAGGACTAGTTGATGGTGCAGATACCTTAGACTGGCGGCGAATGGTCGATATCGATCTTCTCGGATTAATGTACGCAACGCACGCAGCTTTACCAATTATGAAAGAGCAAGGTAGCGGACATATTATTAATATTGCTTCAGTAGCAGGTCGGCTGACTTTTGCCAATTTTGCAGTTTACAATGCGGTCAAGTTTGGCGTTGTTGCTTTTAGTGATGCGCTGCGTAAGGAAGTGTACCAAAATAAAGTTCGCGTAACTGTCATTGAACCTGGTGCAGTTGCTACCGAATTAACAAACCACATCACCGATCAAGAATCTAAGCAGCAAGTCGAAGGAATGTATCAATCAGTAACACCTCTAGAAAGTGAAGATATTGCCAATGCTATTCTTTATGCAGTGACACAGCCTGCACGGGTGAACGTGAATGAAATTCTGATCATGCCAACAGATCAGGTATTGTAGAGCTACTTATGTAAAACGGTAATAAGAAAGCATTTAGCATTCTCGCAGTGAGCATTTAATACTTCAACACAAGCTAAATGCTAATTGCTACCAATTACTAATTACCAACGTACAAGCTAATACTTATCACTCTGAGGAAAACTAATGGAAACCGCAGATGCGATTGTGATTGGTAGCGGACAAGGTGGAGTTCCTCTAGCTGTTGACTTGGCAAAGGAAGGGCGTAAGGTTATTTTATTTGAGCGCGATGCGTTGGGAGGAAGTTGCATTAATTATGGTTGCACTCCTTCTAAGGCATTTTTAGCCGCAGCCCATGCCGCAGGACGTGCCCGTAAAGCTGATAAATTAGGCATTCACACTCAAGTTAGTGTTGATTTTTCTGCTGTGATGGAACGAGTACGCAATATTCGTCATAGTTTCAACCAAGGAACTAATAAGCGGTTGCGCGATGCTGGAGTTCAAGTAATATGTGCAGAGGCATCATTTAGTGGCGATCGCATCGTTACAAGCCAAGATATCACTGTCCAAGCCCCATTGATCATTATCAATACAGGGACATCTTCGCTAGTTCCCAATATTCCTGGTTTAGCAAAAACCCCCTATCTTACCAATCACAACTTTTTTGACTTACAGCAACTTCCACCACGGCTATTAGTTATTGGCGGTGGCTACATTGGATTAGAACTAGGACAAGGATTATTGCGCTTAGGCAGTGAAACACATATCATCGTGCGGGGCGATCGCATCTTAGATCGTGAAGAAGTAGATGTCAGTCAAACGCTTGCTGAAGCATTGCAAGAAGAAGGTATTCACCTACATTTTCAAGTAAATGTCGAACAAGTTGTCTATAACGACGATGTGTTTACGGTGACACTGAGTAATGGCGAACAACTTCAAGGAGAAGCTTTATTAGTTGCTACGGGACGCAAACCTAATACAGATCTCAATACTACAGCAAGTGGGATTGAGTTAGACAAAGGTTACGTCAAAATTGATGACCATTTTCAGACGACTTGTGCGGGAATTTATGCGATCGGAGATGTTGCCAAACAACCTGCATTTACTCACGTCTCTTGGGAAGACTACCGTCGGTTGAAAGCAATTTTATGCGGTGAAAGTCGTACTCGCAGCGATCGCGTACTCGGTTACGCTATCTATACCGAACCACAAGTTGGCAGAGTGGGAATAACGCTAGAACAAGCCCAGAAACAAGGAATTAATGCACAGGCTGTGACTTTACCCATGAGCCAAATTGCGCGGGCGATTGAATGGGGACACGATCGCGGCTTTTATCGTATGGTTATCGATCGAGATACTGACCAAATTTTAGGCGCAACGTTAGTAGGTTACGAGACTGCTGAGTTAGTTCATGTGTTTTTATCGTTAATGGAAGCCAAAGCAACTTGGCAATTACTCGAACAATCAGTTCACATTCATCCGACTTATGGTGAAGCATTGCCGAGCTTAGCACGGCTACTTTTAGGAGAGAACTTACCGTTTTGCCCGAATATGTGATGATTGGTAGTAAGCGATCGCTCTTTTTGAGAGAGTTAATTCATTTTAGGAAGCGGCATAAACACTTTTTGTAAATCATATTTTTCACTTCCGTGTGTTTCATCAGCAAGATTTGTATAAAGCCATTCAAGATGCGCGCAGAGTCCTTCCAAATCAGGAAATAGTTCTGCTGAATTAACACCTAAACGATCTAATTGAAAACGAAAAAGTGCAAACTTCTCTGGTGGGATGATTAACTTTGTTAATCGAGAAATATACGCTGCTTCTGTATCTAATGCTGCAAACTTTTCTGTATCTACATCAAAATAGTGCGCTGTAAACCAGCCCCACTGTGCTTTAATTCTCTCTGTAATGAGTCTCGGTTGAAGCAAGGAAATTTTATTAATTTGGAATGGAACTTCATGTTTAAAGGTAGATATATAATCTTCAGAATTTGGCTGGAATAGCCAAATCACACCATGTTGATTTTCAGCAGGTGGTTTGCAAACTGTAAACCAAAGCGCAGCTAGCGGAATGACACTCCAGTCAAGTAGTCGTGTTGCTAATCCATGATGTTGCATGATTGCTAACCATTCCCAATCATTAGCTGGTTTTTCCTTAAGATAGGGAACACTTAGCAGTTTAAAATTATTTAACATTGCCTGTTCAGCTTCCAAAACAGGCAACGTAGTTGACAAACGAGCTATTTTAGGTAGTAGGTGCAAGTCTCTTCTTTGTCCGCGATAAAGTGCACGTTTGCCACGGTTGACATCACCAAGACATTCTACAAATTCCGGAACTGAGTTAACAATAATTTCCTGCATTGGTCACTGAACGCCTAATGTTTTAAAGATTGATATATTCTTGCAACATAATAAGCTTGTTTAAATAAATGCTTCTAAACGTGACCTAAACCGCGAGCAAAATTTAGAATCCTTGCTGAAGCGAAATAATCTTTTGATTTTTTGTCATTGCCAGGCACTTTCACTAAACTCAAATCTTTTTCATGTCATTATTTCCACGATTGTGGCTTTCTCCAATTTGCCAAAAGAAAACTGACATCTGATGGCAATATCTTTTGGATACTCAATTTTTACTACTTTCGATTGCCATTGACACGCTGTAGTATAGTTATTGATTTCAACCCAACACTTTGTCACTACTTGAAAGTAACAATAAGCTTTTCTAAAGACTACTTGTGTGGTTTTACGTAAATCAAGGGTAATAAATGAGTAATACTGAACTAGGCTGAACTTTACAACGTAGACACTTACTATAGCAGAAATTATTTTGGTTTAAGCGATCGCTTGCCAAATACAAATACTAAGCAAATTTTAATTATTAGACTAGAGTCACTTCTACAACTCTAGCTGTAGAAGGTAGTTTGAACAGTTGCGAGGATCTTTAATTGAGTAACAAACATATTCTTGTGCTATCTACTTAATAGTCTTGGATAATTTGTATTCTACAATACGATTAACTTTGACAAATTTCGCTTTGACAACAGATAGATCGTGTAGTGCTACACATAGCAGTACAAATATCGACTATCCTTGACAAAAGATTTTGACAGGAATTTTGCCAAATCTCCAACATGGAAGCATCGTTTGAACTTACCTTGCAAATGGTTATTGCCGTAGTCGCAGGCATCGGCGCTCAGGTAGTGGCAGAATACCTCAAAGTACCGAGCATCGTATTTTTGTTGCTATTCGGCATTGTGCTAGGTGCTGATGGAATTGGATTACTTCATCCTCATTCGTTAGGTCCTGGTTTAGAAGTCATTGTTGCCCTCTCAACAGCAGTCATCTTGTTTGAGGGTGGCTTTAACTTAGAACTGCGAGAATTAGGCAAAGTTTCTGGGAGTTTACGTAATCTTGTAACGCTAGGAACCGCAATTACGCTTGTGGGGGCGGGAATGGCGGCTCACTGGTTGAGTGAGTTTCCGTGGACGATCGCCTTTCTCTATGCTTCCTTGGTCGTTGTGACGGGACCTACTGTTATCAGCCCTCTTCTCAAACTTGTCAAAGTCGAACGTCAAGTTGCCACGCTTTTAGAGGGAGAAGGAGTTTTAATTGACCCTGTAGGGGCGATTCTCGCCGTTGTGATTCTCGACACGATTCTGAATGGTGAAACTGACCCAGTTCGCGCTATTAGTGGCTTAATTCTACGTCTAGGCATTGGCGGAGGGATTGGTGCGATCGGTGGCTGGCTATTCGGCTTAATGTTTAAACGTGGCAATTTTCTGTCAGACGAACTAAAAAATCTCGTCGTTTTAGCTGGAGTCTGGGGATTATTTACCTTAGCCCAACTCGTTCGTAGTGAATCAGGATTGATGGCAACAGTAGTAGCAGGTATTGTGCTGCGAGCCTCATCTGTACCAGAAGAAAGGTTATTGCGGCGATTTAAAGGACAGCTAACCATTCTAGGCGTGTCAGTGCTGTTTATCCTACTCTCAGCAGATTTATCGCTAGCTAGTATCTTGGCGTTAGGCTGGGGCAGCTTATTGACAGTTTTGGTACTCATGTTTGTGATTCGTCCCCTAAATGTAGGGATATGTACTTGGAATAGTGACCTCAACTGGCGGCAAAAGCTGTTTTTATGCTGGATAGCACCACGAGGAATTGTTTCAGCATCAGTTGCTTCTTTGTTTTCAATTTTCTTAACAGAACGAGGAATCAACGGTGGAGATTCAATTAAAGCACTCGTTTTTTTGACAATTATATTAACTGTCGTTTGTCAAGGATTAACTGCCGCTTGGGTTGCCAGTTGGTTACAGATTACGTCTACAGAAGCCACAGGAGCCGTAATTGTTGGCTGTAATCCTTTGAGTGTTTTAATTGCTCGTTTATTTAAAGAACGCGGTGAGCCTGTCGTCATGATTGATACTGATCCCGTAGCAGCACAACAAGCTGAAGCTGAAAATATTCGCGTGATAGTCCGTAGTGCTTTAGATAGGGGCGTGTTAGAAGAAGCAGAACTTACCTCATTGGGAACTTTTTTGGCAATGACGAATAATGGTGAAGTCAATTTTGTTTTGGCACAGCGGGCTGCTGAAGAATTTTCCCCCCCACGAGTTTTGGCAGTGTTTCCACGCAACCCTGAAGCTAATAATGCTACTGGCAACCCAAAGGTGCAGCAAGCTTTTGTCTCCGACTTACCATTGAAAACCTGGAATGAATATCTCAAAGACGGACGAGTTAAGTTAGGCACAACAACCTTAACTGAACAAGAGTTTTCTTTTCAACAAGCTCATCTACAAGCCTTAATGCGTGCTGAAGAGATTGTTCCTTTGTTTCTGGAGCGAGAAGATCGGTTTTTAATTGCACCAGCAACAACAGAAGACTGGCAACCAAGCGATCGCATTATTTACATCTTGCACGATCCCAGACCAAATCTCTTAAAACGCTTATCGGGCGATCGCAATGCCACACGTTTGAATATGGAAAAGCTTTCTAAAGTTGAAGAAGTCCCGATTCCACCACTTTAGCAGAAGTTTTAATAACAACTTATAAATCTACGATTAATCTTGCTTTTCTCAGCACAAATTGCCAAGCTGTTTCTTTTTTAGAGATAATATCAGCTGTAGCGTCCATTCCTGATTGAATGCGGCACTGTCTATTACCACTTCCTAGGGAAACACTTTGTGGTTGAATTGTCACATCAAAGTAAGTAGCAGCGCTATTGTTTTGTGGTGCGATCGCATCAGGAGAAATACCACTGACAATACCTGAAAGAGTACCATAATCAGGGTAGGGACAGGCATCAACACGCAATTGAACTGTTTGACCAACTGCTACTTTTTCAATATCCTGAGTTGCGATCGCTGCTTTAATCACTAATGGTGCATTCACTGGAGCAATCTCAGCTATGGGTTCACTCGAACGCACAACTTGACCAGGGTTACGCAAATTGAGTTTGAGAATAATGCCATCACTGGTAGCAACAAGAGTACTTTTTTGCAGTTGAATTTCAATTTGTTTGATTTCTGTTTGAGCTTGACTAATTTGATTTTGAATTTCAATTTCCTGCTGAATAAGAGTTTGCTTTTCTTTTTTTAAAGTAGCAATATTTGCTTCACCTCTAGCGTTTTCTTGAGCAACTCTTTCTTGCGCAATTGTTACTGTTGCTAAACTTGGATTAACTACTGCTTTTGCTTTTTCTAATCTAGCTGATGCAGATTTAACATCTGATTCTTTTTCTTTAAATTGTAGTTGTGAGATCACTCCTGCTTGGACGAGTTGTTGATATCTAGCCATTTCATCCTTAGCTAATTCTAAAGCTATTTTGGCTACTTGCAAGTCTGCTTGAGTTGTCAATAATTGTTGTTGGCGTTCTTGTTGTTGGCGTTCTAAATCTGCTTGAGCAGCTGCGATCGCTCGATTAATTGATTCAGATTCAGCTAAAATTTGAGTATCTAAAGCACTAATTTGAGCAGCAACTTGAGATTGTTGTAATTTACGCTGCTGAATGTTGTTAAGCAACTGCTTTTTTTGAATCTGCAGTTGCTCTTGATCGAGATGAGCGATCGCATCTCCTTGTTTAACTAATTGATTCTCTTTGACAAGAAGACTTTTAACTGTTCCCTCCATTTCTGTATGAACTAAACGCACTTCTCCTACAGGGCGCACAGTTGCAGCAGCTTTTACCTTAACATTATATTTAATAAATGAAGAAAGGGCGATCGCCGCAGCCACACTTCCAACTAGAAATATTCCTGTTAAAGATGTCCAACGACTAATAGGAGGAAGAAATTCATCACTGTTAACTGAGTGGAAGCTTTTTCTTTCTGGATTATAAAGCATAATTATTACTTAATATCAGTTGATAGTTGATAGTTAGCTGTTCTACTAGTTTTTAATCACTAGTCACTATCATTTCAAGGAATTAAAAAATCTATATGTTCTCCAACTTTGGAGTGTAATTCTTCTACAGTTCCTTGCAGTTTTAACTCTCCCTGGTCTAGTAATACAATCCAATCAGCTCGATTAATGACTTTAGGACGATGGCTGATTAAAATGGTAGTTTTACCACGACGATAACGTAACAATCGATCTAAAACTTGCGCTTCACTTACGGGGTCAAGTCCAGCAGTAGATTCATCTAAAATAAGTACTGGTGGCTCTGTAACGATCGCTCTTGCTATCGCTAAACGTTGGCGCTGTCCGCCAGAAATATTAGCACCAAATTCTCCCAAAATTGTTTGATATTTGTCAGGGAGTTTACTGATAAATTCGTCAGCTTCAGCGATTTGACAAGCTCTCACAATCTGTTCAAATGTAGCGTGTGGTGCGCCTAAGCGGAAGTTTTCAATAATAGAGCGGTTCCAAAAGTGGGCTTCTTGAGGAACGAGAACAACTTGCTGGCGGAGACAATCGAGGGAAAGATCTTCTAAATTATAAATGCCAATCCGAATATTACCAGATTGCAACGGATATAAACCAGCAATTAACTTAGCTAAAGTACTTTTACCACAGCCAGATTTACCAATAATGGCAATAGCTTTACCACCAGGAATTGTCAAAGAAAAGTCTTTAATTAAATCAACTCTACCAGGATAGTGAAAATTAACTTTTGTACAGGTAATATCAGCATTTGGAGAAATGTTAGCAAGCGATTTTTTTTCATCACCCCGATCTTCTGGAGTTGTGTCTATCACTTCGGTAAGTCGTTGTGTTGCCGTTTTCACTCTTGTGAATTCATCAACAAAATTAATAAGTGTACTAATTAAGGCAAGAAAATTACCGTTCATTGAGTTAAAAGCTAATAACTTACCAATGCTGAGATTTTCTGCAGGATTAATGACTAAATTGCCACCAAACCACAGTAAAACAACACCACTGATAGCAGAAACTAAACTAGAAGAAGTATGATTAATAATACTAATTTGAGTTGTCCGAAAAGTAAGGTTAGCAAGGCGGCTAAACCGACTTTGTAGTTCTTCCCAAAATTGTGGTGCGGATGTGGTACTTTTTACCGTAAGTGCGCCTTTAAAGGTTTCGACTAAAACACCTTGAGTCTCTGCTTCTACTACTAAAAGGTTACGGGTTTTTTGTTGCAAGGTTGGTTGAAAAATTACTGTAGACAGTGTCATGGCTAAGGCAGCACATACAGCTACCAAAGTCAATTTCCAACTGTAGAAAATCATCAATCCTAAAGAGATGAGAGCAATAAAAAATTTACTAGGTAAACTGACAACAACTTGAGAAACTAGCTGATTAATTTGGGTGATATCGCGAAGTCTGCTAACAATTTCTCCACTACGACGTGCTTCGTAATAACTCAGCGGTAATCGTAAAATTTGCTGCCCAAATTCTAGAACTAATCCTAATTCTAAGCGTTGTGCAAAGTGAGCAATTAAGTTAGATTGCACAAACGAAAGACTGCTGGAAACTACATTCATCACAACTACAGCGATCGCAACTGTTGTCAGCAACTCTGTATCGCCTCGAACGAGTACGTCATCAGTAAGAATTTGTAGTAAAAATGGGGAGGCTAAAGAAAGTAGCCCTAAAACGAGATTAATTGGTAAAGCTTGCGCTAGGATTCCGCGATAAGTCCAGACACGCTGAAAAAAACGTCCAAATCCACCTATGCGATCGTTTTCTTGGGCGACAAAGCGAATGGGATCTGGTTCTAGTAACAGCATCAACCAATCTGTCCATCCTGCTGCTAACTCTTGTTTAGAGAGATAACGCAAGCCTACTGCTGGATCTGCAATGACACATTTTTTACCTTTCTTGCCATGTAAAACAACCCAGTGATTTCCTTTCCAATGAATAATTGCTGGTAACGGTGCTTTATTGATTTGGTTTAATATTTCTGCTGAAGTTTTGACTGGACGTGCATTAAAACCAAGCGTTTCTGCACCTCGCTTTATTCCTAATAAAGTTGTTCCTTGTTGTCCAGTGCCTACAACTTCACGAATGCGACTTAAGGTAAAATTACGACCGTAGTGTTTAGCAATTGAAGCAAGACAAGCTGCTCCGCAATCTTCTTCACTGTGTTGAGAAACGTAGGCGTATTTCATAGGTCAGAAATTAGCTTTTTTAATGTTTAAAGTATTAAAAAAAAGCACCTATAGCTTTGTAGATGCTTCTCAAAGTTCAAAAGATATAACTAATGTATTGGTAGGGTAAGGTTCATCAAACACCTTTAAATTCAATCAACCTTTGATTTAATCTGCCCATGCACAATCCAAGATATACTTGATACCTTTTAGACGATTGGGCTGCCTGCCCAATTAACTAAAGATTGAATTGCGTTTAGCCCATCATACATAGAACCACCTTGTAGAAAAGCTGTGTTGAGATAGTTATAGTAAGATATATAGTCATATTGGTGAGCTGCAATTATTGATGGATCTAAGGTTGCAACTATAGGTGCATACCAATTGCTCTGCCAATCATAACCACCTAAATTACCACCGTTAATGTCAGCAGCTTCTTCAGTTGTAAGATTAGTGAAAAGTGCTTGTTTGTTGTTCTCCATATTGATCTCCTCTGTTCAAATCAAAATCACTTTAAATTACTCATAACTATTACTGGATTTGAGTTTTGTTGTGAGTAACTGTTGCTTTGATTTATACAGTAAAGAAAACAATGAACTGGTGCACTAACACTTTGTGCAAAGTTGAATGTTAAGCTAAGAAAGATAAATTGCACAATTATGCAATTACCGTTGCAGAAACCTTCGCAAAGCTCTAACCGCTGATTACCTTTCACATTCCCGACTTAAAACTAGCTGCCCATTTGCAAGACGATAAGCAGCTTGTGGCTCGACAATCGGATCGCCTATTTTCCAAGGACGACGTGTAGAAGTACGATCGCTTTCTACACCACGCACATCTCCTGTCGGATAAGGTGATACAGCAGCATCCCCAGGACGACTGGGTAAATTACCTCTACCTGTGATGGTAAATGTTCCACCGCGATCGCTACTGCGAGCAATGCAACTATTGGCAACCAAAGCATTTGTATCGATTATATTTTCGGGTAATTCTGTCAGACTATTTTGCAGAAAACTGACATCTGGGATTGTGACGACTCCAGATACTGCACCAGTAGCGTTAATATCAGCGCGATCGTTGTTATCTAGGATATCGGGATTGGTGTTAAAAGAATTGGCAGTAAAACTATTCCCAAAGTAAGCAGGAGTATTGAGCGTAATATTTCCGCCTTGTCCGTCTTGAGCAAAAGCAAAGATATCGCTGTCATCGAAGGCAATAATTGAATCAGCAGCTAAAGTAATATCACCACCACTACCTGCACCACTAGCAACATTAGTTCGGATATCACTGTCACCGTGCAAGCGAATGTTTCTAGCATTAATCGCGATCGCACCACCTGAAGACTGACTAGAACTAGTAGAAATATCACTATTATTAGCTTCTAGTTCTCGAACAGTAAGACTAATATTTCCTGCTTTTCCTAATCTATCATTGCTAGTAATCAGTTCATCATCTGCTATAGATTCTGAAGTGATAGAACTTCCATTGTTGAGGGTAATTTGGTTAGCATCGACAGTAATATTTCCCGCACTTCCTAAAATTTCTGTATTTGCTGATATCCTCGCTCCCTCATAAATAGATAGCGAATCTGCAGTAATATTTATCTCTCCACCATTACCTAAAGTTCCTGGTAGTCTGTCTTCTTGAGTAGCACCACTAAAAATACCAACATCAGCACCAGTTAAAACAATAGAGTTAGCGTTGATATCAATATTTCCAGCATCTCCTTGTCCTTGAGTTCTGGTGTTGATTTCTTGATAGCCAGAGAGAGATAATGTCCCTGTCGTAATCTGAATATTACCGCCTCTTCCTACTGCTTCAGGTTCTACTTGAGTCAAAGCACCACCACGAAGTGTACTGATATCGCTCCTAAAGGTGACATTATCTGGCGCATTAATAATTATGTTGCCTCCATTACCACGTGCTTCAGTGTCAGCACGCAAAGTTGCACCAATATCTAGTAGTAGTGAACCCGTCGTAATTTTAATATCTCCTCCATCTCCAATTCCACCTACGCCTCCTCCCTGTTCTTCACAAGCGCAGGTTACTTCAGAGAACATATCAGAGCCTTGAAGTAATTCTACAGAATCTCGCGCGTTGATGATGATATCACCTGAATCACCTTTTCCTGCCGTGCTTGTATTTATTTGGGAACTGTCTAGACGCAAAGCACTAGTGCTGATAACTATGTCACCACCCTTACCTTCTCCCCCAAAATTAACACCGCTGGTAATTATCGAGCCATCGGTAGTATTAATAAAGTCAACTATACCGAGATTGACATCCCCTTTACCTACTAGAGAGACAATATCTCGTGCTTCAATGAATACTCCTCCAGCATCTCCCCGTCCATCGACATCTGAGAAAATCTGGGCTAAATCAGTGAGGAACAACGAACCTGTTTTGATACTAATACCGTTACTATCACCAACTCCTCCGTCACCAACATTATTGGAAATGTAGCCTCTTGACAAAGAAACAGTGTTATCAGCTTCAATTTCAATTTTTCCAGCATTTCCTTGACCAAAGGTGCTAGTACTTACTTCTCCACCATCTCTAATAAAAATATTTCCGGCGTCAATTTTGATATCTCCACCACGTCCTACAGCACCAACATACACATCAGTGAATAAACCACTGGAAAATCTATCACTATCTACACCATCAAAAGTAACTGTATCCTTTGCTTGAATGGTTATAAAGCCTGCATTACCTTGTCCGCGAGTAAAGGAATTGATTTGACTTCCATTTGTTACAGACAGAGAACCAGTGGAAATGTTAATTTTACCCGCATTGCCAACTGCTTCACTACTTTGGACATTATTGACAATATATGAACTACCGTTTAGCGAAATTGTCTTATCGGCTGTAATCGCAATATTGCCTGAATCACCTTGACCAAAGGTGCTAGACCTTATTAACCCACTATCTGTTACAAAAATATCTTTAGCTTGAATATTGATATCTCCACCACGTCCTACCGCACTAGTATCCACATCAGTGAATAAACCACTGGGAAATCCATCACTATCTGTACCATCAAAAGTAACTGTACCCTTTGCTTGAATGGTTATAAAGCCTGCATTACCTTGTCCGCGAGTAAAGGAATTGATTTGACTTCCATTTGTTACAGACAGAGAACCAGTGGAAATGTTAATTTTGCCCGCATTGCCAACTGCTTCACTACTTTGGACATTATTGACAATATATGAACTAGCATCTAGTAAAATTGTCTTATCGGCTGTAATCGCAATATTGCCTGAATTGCCTTGACCGAAAGTGCTAGAGCTTATTAACCCACTATCAAGCTTGATTTGCTCTGTAGCATCAACTGTAATATCTCCCGCTTGAGCATCAGTATTTCCTAAACCTTCCCCTATCCCTGCAAAAAATACACTACCTGCTAAAATCTCTAAATTGCGAGCATGAGCTGCAATACTACCGCCACCATCAGCGACGACATAAACTATGGCGTTGTTAGTGAGTGATATGTCTCCTCGTTGTACGCCTTCAGGAAAACTTAAACTGAAATTACTGCCATCACCTTGAATTCCCACACTTCCTGCTTCTGTCAATCCTCCTAACTCAATGTGTCCGCCAGAAGCGATTGCCCATCCTCCATCCATGTTGACATTACCGCCAACAAACAACAAACTCTTCCCATCAGGAACGCGCAATCCAAAGACATTAATACCCCCAGGATCTTGTCCTGCTGGCGCTTGAGAGTTATTCACGATCGCTGCGTTTTGATTAATCTGATTAAATAATAATGCTGATGGATCAACTGTTAAAAGCGATAGAGTTTCTGGATTTGTTGCACTAAAAATTCCTTGAGTGCCAAACTGCAGTGCATTTGCAGTAGTTGCGACAAATGAACCATTAACATTTAAACTGGCATCTTCGCCAAAAATAATACCGTTAGGATTGAGTAAAAATAGATTAGCATTACCTAAAACGCCTAATACTCCCCTAATTTCAGAAATATTATTACCCGTAACTCGACTGAGGATATTCTCGATCCCTTGAGGATTGGCGAAGTTAACTGCTTTTCCTTCACCAACATTAAATTCTTGAAAACTATGAAACAGATTTGTGCTGCGAATTGCTCCACCATCAATGCGATCGCTATTTGCATCCACTGAATTAACAATAGAGGATTCACTACCCAAGGTAGAGTCGGGCTGAATTTGCGCGAGAACGAATGTTTTTGATGATGTTATCGCACTACCTGTTATCAAAGTGAATAGTCCAAGCTGCCAAAACCCCTTCAGCCAAGCTTTTGTCATTATGACTTCCTCTACAAACCTTGAGCGGGTATTTATTACTAATAAAGCAGACCCTGGGGTTTTCTAGGCGATCGAGCAAAAGTTTTTAGATTTCGAGCGTCTTATAGATTTGCACTTTCTTACAATCTTGCTTGCCAAAGTTGATAAATCAGTTTGCACAAAAAGCTAGTGATTTTAATTTTATCTAAATTTATTCTTGGAATTGTAGAGCAATTGAGTTAATTAAATATTCATTACTCTACTAATTATTACTACGTGAAACTTAGGACTTAAGTATGGATATCGACAATTTATTCTTTCTGACCGAACTTACTGATGAAGATGCTAGTCATGTCAATGGTGGTTACATTGATTATTGGGCAATTGCAAATTCTACAGCTAGTGTGTTTGCCTCTACAGGTGACTTTTTTGAAACTGTAGGTTTAGATGGTAGTTGGATGTATGGAGCAGCTTTGAATTACTATCTTTGGTAATTTAGGCTAATTCTAGATTTTCAAATTTTCTATTAATCCAATCCGATATTAAAGCGCTCATAGTACTTATGAGCACTTTTGCTTGGTGAATGCGATTCCCAAAGTGTAACCGTGTCAATTTTTATATACTTCCTTCGTTCTCCTACTTTGTACTTTTCTACAATCATGTTTACCTAGCTCGGTAAATAAGTTCGCAAAAATAACTAGTGTTTCTGATTTGAGCTAGTTTTATTCTTGAAATTGTAGAGCAATTGAATTAATTAAGGATTAATTGCTCTATCAATTCTTACTACGTAAAACTTAGGAGCTAATGATGGACATCAAAAACTTACGCTTTCTGACCGAACTGAGTGATGAAGATGCTAGTCACGTTAACGGTGGATATTATGACTACAATCTGTTGTATTGGTTTTATACAAATTACACACTTCCTAGCTATGTAAATTCTTTGTTCATAGTAGGTTAAGTTCTATGGCTGTAACATGGCTAGCAGTCTTGACTATTTGAGCCACTTCTAGCTTTTCAAACTTCTTGATAGTTTGATGTTGAAACACTCATAAATGATATGAGTGTTTTTTAGTCGAAAAGAACGCTTTATCCACATTCAAATAATTTATTTTATCCTACTTGATACTACAACTCTCTACAATTACTTCTGATTATCGCAATCGACCAAATATATTGAAAAAATGTGTAGTAGATGCTCAATTCATTTACATTCCCTCAGTTTTTAGGAATCGCACTCTGGGAATTTAGCTATTTTTTATAGATTTTGCTAGTTCTTTTAAGTTACATTTTTCTGCAAATTCAGTTTTTAAACTCGGTAATTTCATATTTATATAAACAGTGTTTCTTGTTTTATCTAAGTTTATTGTTGAAACTGTAGAGCGATTGAGTTAACTAAATATTGTTTGTCCTAATGATTGGTTCTTATTACATCAAATTAATGGATTTATTATAGGTTATAGAGAAAAAGTCTATAACCTATTGGCACGCGTTTACTTATTTGTGCAAAAGGTTTACTAATCTCTATGAAAGTGTTTGCGAGAGGTTCCTTTGTTGTTGTAATTGTTCGGTTTTGGCTGCGGCTTCCACCGCAGCACCTTTCATTTCTTTTTCTTGCTGTAGTAAACCCCATAAGTGAACAATAGCAAGTGCGATCGCCCCTACAGATAGAAGATAGCTGTGTATCGTATAAAGGTGAGCAACTGTTGTTGTGTTGACCGCTCCACCACCTGTCAGAATATTACGTAAACTATCACCAATCAGCGGAATTGCTTCAATAGTGCTTAACTCAATGCGAAAACGCCAGTAACCTATTTGACTCCAATCAAGAAGCATTGCAGTCCAACTTAAGCCAATCGCAGTCAAAGTCAGTAGAATTCCGCTAACCCATGCAGTCAGCCAACTCGAACGAAACTGTCTACCAAGAAACATGACAACGATTTGAATGAGTGCTGTGACAATGAGGGCATTACCAGCAAGGTCATGAATACTATGAATCAGCGCTCCATTAGCAATCTCAGTATTAATCCAGTTTAATGATTGATACGCTCTACCTGCGACTGGTTCGTAGTAGAAAGACAGCAAAATTCCTGTGACTGCTGCCATAACGCTCAACGAAATAATTGCTACTGATAGGACTGTTGAGAGCCGCCGCAGGACAAATTCATACGAGAGATTTTTCATAACTAACTTTTCTCTGCGTTTACAAAGTTTATAGTTTTATTAAGATCTTAACGCGATCCTTAATAAAGATGTTCTTTTGTAAAGCTGATTTTGATTCGTTGTACTTATGCTAAGTGAGTAATCCAAGATGGTAGTATAGAGGGCGAACCGTACCACAATCCAGGCGATCGCGGTGAGTGATTCACACCTTCAATGATTAAGTTTTCTGCCCCAACAAGATGAGCCGCTACGATAGGTGTAATGCCATCTCCCCAACAGTTTCCTTGACCGCAAGTTAACTGATAACTGCTGTAAGCCAACCAACTACCACGACGCCGCTGCCCAAAAATTGTTTTCCCTGCAACACAGACATAACGGACGTGTGGGTAAAAAGCGCCAGGATAGTTATGATTGACAAAATCAAGGCTCCAGCGCGTCCAGCGTTCTAAACTAGTGTGCGGAGTTCCTAGTGTAATTAACGTAGCGATATACTGGTGAGCCTGCCAAGGCGTTGTCAACTCAACTTGAGCACGACCAATATAAGGCTTGTCTCCTAAGTAAATTCGAGAAATCCATCCGCCAGCCGAGTGTCCAATCAAATTGACACAAGAAACATTATATTGCTGTAAGACTTGTTTAACAGTGCGGTCAAGCTGCTGTAATATTGGTGTCACTGGTCGTCCACCCAAAGTCACTAACCAATCGCGACGTCGTAGTGGGACAGTAACAGTAGGAAACCCTTTTTGTTGTAAAGCTTGTTCGAGTTCGCGATAAGCGATCGCACCTTCAAGATATCCAGGCAAAATAACAGTCGGCAGCATGAGGAAAGGTTAGGAGCGAGGGATTAGGGGCTAGGGAACAAATTTCAGTATACTCATATCAATTCTTTGATCTGTGACCCCTCAATTGTGAACATTGGTACTCTTTATGGCATTAGTGTAGGTCCAGGCGATCCGGAATTGATTACCTTGAAAGGTTGGCGGTGCTTGCAACAAGTGCCTGTTGTCGCTTTTCCTGCAGGAGTTGAAGGTAAACCTGGTTATGCGCAGCAAACTGTGACACAGTGGCTACAACCTCAGCAAGTACAACTAGCACTAACTTTTCCTTATGTACAAGAGATGATGGTACTAACAGCAGCTTGGCAAACTGCTGCACAACAAGTCTGGAAATATCTTTCTCAGGGTAAAGACGTTGCTTTTGCGTGTGAAGGTGATGTCAGTTTCTACAGTACGTTTACCTACTTAGCACAAACACTACAAGAACTACAGCCCACAGCAATCATTAAAGTTATTCCTGGAGTCTGTTCGCCAATGGCAGCAACAGCAGCGTTAGGATTGCCATTAACACTGCGACAAGAGCGACTGGTTGTCTTACCAGCGCTTTATACTGTCAGAGAACTGGAAGCAGTACTCGACTGGGCAGATGTTGTTGTCTTGATGAAAGTCAGTTCTGTTTACGAGGAAGTATGGAAAGTACTACAGCAACGCGATTTTCTAGAAAATAGCTGGATTATAGAACGCGCAACATTGCCACAGCAAAAAATTTATACCAACTTGCGATCGCACCCAAATTTAAAGTTATCGTATTTTTCTCTGTTGATTGTGCAACTTAGGCGATCGCCCAACGTCGTGAAACGATAGTTGTCAAGTTCGCCAATCACTCAAAATATTAAATAAAATTAAAAATTACCTTGCTAGATCAAACTTGGCAAATAGACGTTTGCCCGTACACAACTAACACTAAATACCTAATTCCTCGATCAAACACTGGTAACTTTGCTGTTCTAGTGTTAAGAGTAGAAAGGTTAATATCAAGATCTATAGATATACGTCTTTCGACTGAAACCGCGTGTTACTTCATTATGAGTATCGCGCCACTCACAGTCATTCGCTTGTAAATACGGAGACGAGTGTACCTTACCTGCCATGTCCTACGCCTCCCTGATGAGAATTTTACCCGAAAGCTTCCGCTCGACGAACGGCTTAGCTACCGTAGCATCCTTTGGTATCCACGGACTGCTGTTAATCGTTTTGCCATTTTTGCCTTATGATTCGCAGCTAGCAGCAAATATCCAGCAGCGCACCGTGGGACTTGTGGAGTTAACTCCAGAAGAACAAGGACGTTTGCCAGGAGCGCCATCAGTACCTGCTGCATTACCACCATTTGCAGCACAGCAGAGTGTTTTACCACCATTACCGCCGCCACCACCATTTCCAGTAGGTGCATTACCCCCACTACCTGACCCCATCGCGCTACCACCATCAATCGGTTTACCACCACCGAGTAGTAATTCTTTGCAGGCTGCAATCCGCCCAAATCAAACATTTATTCTTCCTGTATCACCACAACAAAGCAAGCCATCGACTACAAGGGGAGTACCGAAAGAGTCTAACAACAATAGGCAGAATTTTGCGATCGGTTCAACACTCAATGCGCCACCACCTCCACCTGTTCTCAATACCCTACCGCCGCCACCTCCGCTGGGTAATTTGCAACCGCCTGTAGCTGCTGCACCAAATCAAAGCCAACGCCCATACAATTCAGGCGAATTATTACCACCAGTACCGCAGTGGCAACAACCCACTAATACTGGACTACCTGCAATGCGTTTGAATCCATCTGAGGAGTTTTCTCCTGGGGAGGCACCACAAAGCCAAGTGGCACAAACAATTCCAACACCTCCAAACTTGATTCAGCCGCAACAAC
This sequence comes from Gloeocapsopsis sp. IPPAS B-1203, assembly GCF_002749975.1. Lineage (NCBI taxonomy): Bacteria > Bacillati > Cyanobacteriota > Cyanophyceae > Chroococcidiopsidales > Chroococcidiopsidaceae > Gloeocapsopsis > Gloeocapsopsis sp. IPPAS B-1203. The sequence goes on from NZ_PEIG01000012.1 coordinate 36,706, forward strand.
CACAACCTCAAAGCGCACAAGAACAAGTTGCTGCTGCTCCAGCAGAACCGGTAGAATCAGATCCAATAGCACAACAGTTACCAGAGCGTGGTAAGCAAGAACTATTAGCACTGCAGCAAAGAATTAGAGAAGAGCGTGCTACAGCAACTCCTCCCACTGCTAACCCAGCACCACAACTGGCAGAACCTCATACTGCAGAACAAACAAGACAACAACAAATTGTTGCCGCATTACGTAATGAGCAAAATGCTCGCAACAATGATACAGCAGCCCAGTCAGACAGCACAGCAGAACAGGCAAGACGACAACAACTTGTCGGCGCACTACGTAATGAGCAAAACACTACTGCTGGCTCCGGTTCTAACCAATCAGCAACTACTAACAATAGAGATGCGCAATTGCAAGCCTGGGCTGAACGCCAAAATACTGTACAACAAAACCACTCGAATGTTGTCACAAAAGCTCCCATCTACAAAACCATCAAATCTTGCCAAAGAGGATTAGAAGGAGTTGCGGTTTTGGGCGTTGTGGTTAATCCTGAGGGAAGAATTGTTTCTGGACCCGACTTTCTCTCGCGACAAGGGGCTACAGGTGTTGAGCAAGCAGCGAAAGAATACATTCAAGAATATGAGTTTCCTAAGAGTGCAAGTGCTGTTAATCAACAGTTTCATTTGCAGTATCAATACGATACCGCTAACTGTGCTCAACCACCAGAAAACTCAGATCCGCAACAGCAACCCGAATCACAACCAGAACAATCTGATGCGTAGTAGCTGCTAAATAGTCAAGAGGAGCGAGGAGCGAGCGATATTCTATGCTTAAAATCAGGACTGCACCTCGCTTTTGTGCAGCCTTGGCACAGATCTTCTTATCTTCTCCACAATTGAAATAGGAGGCATTAGACCGATTTGTGCTCTTAGCATAGAGAGAATTGGCGATCGCCATTTGCGAGAAACCAGTCGCCATCAGTTCTGTATCTAGGAGACAATAAAACTCAGATTTATCACGTCTGACAATTGCTTTTACTATGGTTGATGCTTTTAAGGTTCAGCTGCAAGCTTGTGCTGAGCGCTTAATGTCTTTGATCGATCGCTTTAGCCAAACGCGGGTTCTAGTTGTAGGAGATTTGACCTTAGATGAATTTCTCACTGGACAAGTCGAGCGCATTTCGCGGGAAGCACCAGTGCTAATTTTACGACATGAAGTGACCAAACAAGTGCCAGGAGGTGGAGCAAACGCAGTTTACAATTTAGCGAAGTTGGGAGCACAGGTAAAAGCTGTCGGGCTTTTAGGCAAAGACGATCAAGGGCGATCGCTGCATGAACTTCTTGTTGCAGCTGGTATTGATACTCAAGGGGTTTTCTTTGATCCCCAACGCCCTACTGTCACAAAAACTCGAATTTCTGGTCATTCGCGGCAATCTGTCACGCAGCAAATTGTCCGAGTAGATCGCAAATCAGAACAGCTACCTGACACTGATTTACAACAACAGTTAGCAGCATATATTTATTCACAAATTGATACTGTTGATGCTGTCGTTTGTTCGGATTATGGAGATGGTGTTTTGACTCAGCCTGTGATTAATGCAGCTTTGTCGCATCCGCGTACAATCGTCGATTCTCAAACACAAATTGCCCAGTATCAAAAAGCAACTATTTTTACACCAAACTTACCAGAAGCAGAACAAGCTGTAGGATATCAAATTGACAATTCCACAACGCTAGCTCAAGCTGGAAAAGATCTCTTAGCACTGACCCAAGCAACGCATGTTTTAATTACGCGAGGAGAGCAAGGTATGAGCTTGTTTAGGCGTGATGGTATGGTGACGCATATTCCTGCTTTTAACCGTACAGAGGTATTTGATGTCACTGGTGCGGGAGATACTGTAGTAGCAGCACTCACTCTTGGTTTAGCCTCTGGCGCTTCGTTTTGGGAAGCAGCTATATTAGGAAATTTGGCAGCAAGTATTGTCGTCAGACAATTCGGTACAACAACAACAACTGCATTAGAGATGAAAACTGCTTTACAAGCGCTGCTAGAGGAGTGATACTGATTTGGTTCAAGAGAACACACAAGGAAAGAATATTTTGTGAGTAGTGTAGATCAGCTAAACTTTTCAGTTCCAAGGCGAACATTATTAGTGACTGGGGGAGCAGGATTTATCGGTGCAAATTTTGTACATCATTGGCGTACAAATTATCCTGAAGATCGAGTCATTGTTTTAGACGCATTGACTTATGCAGGAAATCGCAGCAATTTAGCTCATTGGGAAGGAAAAGAAAATTTTCAGTTTGTTCAAGGGGATATTTGCGATCGCTCTCTTGTAGATCAGATCTTACAAACAGAGGCAATTGACACTATTGCTCATTTTGCGGCTGAATCTCATGTTGATCGTTCAATTTTGGGACCTGCTGCTTTTGTCCAAACAAATGTCATAGGGTCTTTTACTTTACTAGAGGCATTTTTACAACACTGGCGAACTAAGAGACAACCAGATAACTACCGTTTTCTGCACGTTTCCACAGATGAAGTTTATGGCAGTCTCAACACTGACGACCCGCCCTTTACAGAAAGTACACCTTATGCTCCAAATAGTCCTTATTCTGCCTCTAAAGCTGGCAGCGATCATTTAGTACGTGCCTATTATCACACTTATAAATTACCAACAATTATTACAAATTGCTCAAATAACTACGGTCCTTATCAGTTTCCAGAGAAATTAATTCCTCTAATGTGCATTAATTGCTTGCTTGGTAAGCAACTACCTGTTTATGGTGATGGACAGAATATTCGAGATTGGCTTTATGTAGGCGATCACTGTACTGCTTTAGATCTTGTAATTCATCAAGGTTTACCAGGAGAAACTTACAACATTGGTGGCAATAACGAGGTAAAAAATATTGAATTGGTACAAATGCTATGTCAACTTATGGACGAACTAGCAGTTGATTTACCAATACATCCATCACAAGAACTCATTACTTTTGTTCAAGATCGACCAGGACACGATCGCCGTTACGCAATTGATGCTAGTAAAATTGCTACTCAACTCGGCTGGACGCCTGCTGTCACAGTTACAGAGGGACTGCGTTGTACAGTGCAATGGTATCTGATGCACCGCAGTTGGTGGAAACCTCTACTCTCTGAACAATATCAAGAGTACTACAACAAAGTTTATCTTTCTCAGGGAGAAGGTTAAGAATTTTACATATTAGATCTATCAGTCGAAAAATCACGTAACAACTTCATAACCTCACCAGCTCGTGCAGATGGAACAAATAAGTGGTCATGATAATATGCTGAAATTGGGTTAACACTGATGCCATGTTTAGCAAGCTTGTTGGTAATGGTAGCGAGAAACCCTACAGCATCTAGGCTGGAATGAACGGATAATGTCACCATCCGAAAAACAGAGGAATAGGAAATCTCAGCAGCATCTGCGCGATCGCGCTGTACAATTAGTGTTAGCCCTTCATCTTCGTGAAATATACAGATAGGATCGAGTTTTAAATAACTATGATCCTGACGATCCACACTGCAAAAAATGTATTCTTCATCATGCAGAATAGGATTCATTAACTTTAGTAAAACCGTTAAATTCGTTTCACCTGACATAGGACTGTCGCCAATTCTCGGTCTGTAGACCAGAAACTCGATCAAATTCTCGTTGGTTTGCCGTAATCATCAGAAGGTTATGTTGAAGTGCTGTAGCCGCAATCAAGACATCGTAAGCACCAATCGGCTGTCCTTGAGATTTGAGAGTAGCACGAATTCGAGCGGCTTGTTCAGCTTCGATAGTACTGAAAGGGAGAATTGTTACGGAAGACAGAAAGCTGGCAATGATTGGTTCAACTTTCTGGGCACGTTGCGAATTGAGTGCTAAACCGTAACGTAACTCCATGACTGTAATTGCAGAAACGGCAATCTCAATCGGTGGAGTTTGCTTGAGCCTAAATTGAGTGCCAGTTTCACCCTTGATGAAGTCGCTGATGACGCACGTATCGAGTAGATATTGCATCAGAATAGTTCCGGTTCACACGGCGGAAGGAGTTCATCACGATAGCACTCGAAAGCAGGAAAATCGGGAATTCCTTCATAGGATAAGATAACTTCTGACCATTGGGAGGTAGAATTAGGAGGCGTTTGAATCATCCGACGCAACGCTTGCAAAATCAAGGTTTGAAGCGGAACATTAGATTGTGCTGCTTGACGGATCAAGTCTTGTTCAAGATCTGGCGGTAGGTTGATCGTAATTTGCATAATATGAAATCTTTAGTTGGTCTTTAGTTCGTCTATTTCTCTAGCTTTTGCTCAACCTGAGGAGGGGTATTTCGGTTAAACAAAAATTTCTTGATTTCGTCGTTAAATACTCCACTAGCAGTCACAGAGATTATTGCGACTGTGACAGTTACAGCTATCGAAAGCCAAAATTTCCAGTCAAATCCTTGCGCAGCACTAGTAGGATCAATTTTATTTTCAATCTTGCCGCTACCTGTACTGACGACTCCACTTATCTCAGAACCTGCAATATGGATACTTTGATCAAGTTTAGGTTCCTCTGCCATTTCCTGTGTTCTCCGATCTATTTTGCCAAGCTGATTGTATAACTCTAAGTTGGAAGGTTCTGGACTGACTACAAGTTGAAGAACTTCTTCTGGCTTTGGAGGTTGCCAGGTTTTACGGCGCATATTTATTTGGGCATTAATTAACGTTTTTCTAAGCCAAGCGATGTTCGGTAATTCTTGAATAAGACGTTGAATTTCAGCACACGCCTGAAGTGTTCCTCGTTCTTTTAGTTGTGTCAAAACATTGTCTCTCAGCCTAGCCATATCATCTCTAGCCGTTGCCCAATGAGCAAGCACCTCGTTGCTGTGGTCAGGGTCTTCATTATGAGGATATTGACGAACTAACCAAACATATAAGTCAGCTAATTGTGTTTCAGTCAGATTTAGCTGAATCTCGTGTAAATGATGGCAAGCAGCTAATTCGAGGACTTCACGCCCAAATGATGAATCTTGCTGAATCAATGACCAGATAAATGACCAACTACATGGATCTGAATTCTCAACCAGCACTCTAGCGGCAATTAGAACTTTTTCACGCTCGTTCTCATCTGATGGTAATGCGAAAGAAATTAAGGACTTTGCAAAATTTCTAGCTTCAGTGAATCCTTGCTTGAGAAGCTTTTCGAGTATCTCCCCAAGGCATTTGGGCTTAAGTTTAGGGTCTTTAGCCTTTTCTAGTAAGGCTAATTTTAGCCGTTTATCCCAACACTTATCAAAGCGATCAATCACAGATAGATAATCACGTTCCTGATTCTGTTGATTAATGAGGGTTATCAGTGTCTTGATAGATTCTTCAGGAGCATTTATATAGGCACATTTGACTAATTCTAGATAGGAGTCTTCATGTTGGTTACTACTGGGAGCAGCAATAATAATAGGTACCCATTTTTTCCATATTTCAGGTGAGAGATGCTCTAAGAAGTCTGAGTTTTGTTTCAAAAGTAATTGAAAAGCTCTACAACCTGCTAATGCTGGTCGATTAAAAGTATTTGTTCCTATCCAGTCATAATTTATATCGTCTTGGTGTTGAACATATTGCTTAGCACCTTCAATAATTCTTCTTCGAGTGGGTTCCTCAGCCTCTTGCCAGCCAGGAAGTTTAGTTAAATCTAATTCAAACTCATTGTCATAGTATTTACTTTCAGGCTTCAGAGTCATTTTCATATTAAGCTGCCACCAAGCAGATAAATCTCCAGCTTCTAACTTTTCTAAAAGTTGGAGGACTCGTTCTTTAGGCGGTGGATCTAGTAAAGGAGGATTTTGTCTACGTTCTTGTATTTCTTGCCTTCTGAGGTAATCAGCTCTTAGATTGACAGCTTGAGTTGAATTTAGTTCGATTGGTGCAAAGTAAGCTGCAAAAACTTCCTGCAAAATTTTATTGCTTTGAGTAGCTATGAGAATTGCATCTATATGCTTTGTATCTTGAAGATTAAAACTCAATTGAATTAGTTGTGCCCAAATTTTCTGTGTCTTCTCACAATTAAAACTCTGTAGCCTTTCAAGCATCGAAAAAATATCTTCTAAAACCAGAACATTTTCGCTTAAGAGAAGATCTGGAGCTTCTTCTGTTTCTAAAATAATTAAAACTGCTTGCTCGATTAAGGTATGTCGTCTTTTACTGTTGTTCAAAAGCGATAAAGCAAATTGCTCTTGTAGCTTATTATCATCAGTAATGATTGTCTGATCCTCTCTCCACTGTACTAGAGCTACTTTAGTGAAACTTTCTGCTACTCTAGGCAAGTCAAAACTTTCCCATGCTTTTACGAGAATGGCATCTCCAAGTTCTTTAAATGGATGTCCAAAACCTCTAACACCCTGCTTTTCAAGCCAATTGAGGGCAATTACCAAATCATGTGGCTGAAGTTGTGGGACTATCTTATAGTTGAGGAACATCTGATATCCCCCAAAAAAATTCCTCTTCTTAGGCACAGTCAGAGCTTGAAACAATTCTTCTGCAGTTAGATGGTCTGACCAAAGTGCCTGAAGTGCATATCCCTTAAGCCGATCGTCTTCATCTTCTGGAAGTTGCTCAGTACCTAAAGGTTTCAGTTTCAATCGTGTGACTGTATCGCCAATTGAGCAAAGAGCCTTGGCTGCGCCTACTCTCAAATAAACTGATTGTGATGAATCAAGAGCAAGATTTACTAATTCTGCCTGAAGATCGCAGACTTCGCAAACTTCGGCAATGTCGATCGCTAGATCTCTCGCATCAATCTGCTTGCTGGAATCACAGACATAAGGGCGTAATTGATCAGCTAATCCGGAGTGCTTGAGCTTCGCGTAGTTGCGATAGTTATTTCTATCCCAATCAAATAGTTTTTCCTCTTCGTACTGTGTTAATAAATTATCTACAATTGATGATCTGACATTCGCATCAGTCGGTACATCACTTCGCAAAAGAACATCTGGATCAGTTCTGATAATTTCTTGAAGAACATCTGTTCTTATGCTAGCTAGCCATGCAGCAGTTTCATGAAGTTGAGGGATTAGCTTATGATCTGGAGCTTCAGATGAAAAGATTAATCCTGTTATCTGCGCTAGAGGTATTTCGTGTTGCACCAAGTACCAGGCAGCCAAAAATTCAGCATAGGTTTGATGTGCCCATCCCATTCGATGCAGCCCACGGGACGAGAACAAACCAGTATCTAAAAGCTCTTGAATCACAGAGCTGGTGATTGGTAATCCTCTTTCCTTATTCGTGTCCTCACTCTGTCCACACAGCTCGCTAATTAGAACATCTTTGTTAAGCTCATAATCTCCCAAGCTCTGTCCAATCCAAATACTGGATCGTACACAAAAAGTAGTGATAGCGGCAATGCGGGTTGCTATCATTAGGCGTTGATGCACCTCAAGGTTACTCACTGGTTGCAAAGGATGGCGAGCTTCATCCTTCGGCTCTCTGCAAAGTTCCTTGCATCCATCGAGGTATATATCAATTAGCTTTTGGTTAGAAGAAAGCTGTCCATTACTACGTTGAAGCTTCTTTATAAGGAATTGCAATGGAATTGGCTTAATTGCCAGTGATATAAGACCTTTATGCTCAATTTCCTTCAAGCATGCATCAGCATTTAGGTTATGGGCGTTAAGTGCAATTTCTATGTCAGACAGGCGAAGTGGGGTCAGATTGTAACTTCCTAAGTTATTGCCCCACAGAGCGTTGAAACTATTTTCTGCTTGCGAAAAAACAGCCGCCCTACAAGCTATGCGGAGATAAAGACGACTAAGGTTGGGGCGGTCTTTGATCTTTGGAACTTTTTGAAGAAAGCCTGTTTGAAGAGCTACAAGGAGATAAAGAAGGCTAGGCTTGATGTCTTTCTTTTTTGGAATCTCGTCAAGTTTCCTAAATTCATCAACTAGTAATGTTGGCAGTTTTTTAATTGTCAGCCAACCCTGGTCTAGGCTATCTAGAAATAAGTAGAGTCTATGTGTGCCGTTTATCCAGTCGGTAAAAGTTTTAGACTTAAATAAGTTGGTGTATAGCTTTTCTTCATTGTAGTCTTCAAGATCGAGCAGAAGAATTTGATCGTCTTCGTCAATAAGTCCTTGTCTATAGCTTCTCAGTTTTTTTAGTTCCTGAGACTTCCCGATACCTGGTTCCCCTAACAAAACTAGACATGGAACATTGGCGATCGCCTCCAAAGTTACTAAATTCGGGTTATCTACCTTACCCCTTTCTGCATCTGGATCGTACAGATAGCCATCATCAGCTGGGTTGTTAATAGTGCCTGACTGAGGGCACCAGAAACGTTTCCAGCTATATATCTGCTTCGACATATTAAATAGCTATGAAGGCAAAACTCTTTTTCAAAGATAACTTCATTCAAAAGACTTTTTACCTTACCTTCTGGCTCAAGTGATGGCTTGACGGATCGCTCCCATTAAATTTTGCATTCCAACAGATACCGTTCGAGTTGTAGCCCCAACTGATAGCTCAAGCAAACTAACAATAGTAATCAGGAGTAAAGGGCAAAGATAAATATCAAAGTTTCAAGTGTTTAGCTCTCTCAGCTCGACTTAAAACTGACGGCGAGAGAAAATCAGAACAGCGATCGCTAATAACAACCCTAGTCGTGGCATACTTGATCGCATTTTCCCCAAGTGACAACAACACGTCTAGGACACTAACTTGAATTTCTATCAATATCAAGAGCCTCCAACTTCAATAACTTCACCCAGAGTAAGTGTATTTAGTACGTTGCAAACATCTGGGATCAGTGGAATCAAATCAGGAAGGCGATTGCTAGGCGCTATGAGAACAACAACTGCAACTCCGGCTTGCAGTAAATTTTGCTGATATCTTAAGTTTTGGTCTGTAGTCAGTAAAGTTGTGAAGCCCTCTTGAACCATGAGTTGCAATAGCTCACCGTTCTTTTTGCCGGACCATCCCATTTCTATAACTGTTCGTATATCATGATCGCGAAGTTCGCGTTTTAGCGGTCTTGGAACACACTCATCAAGCAGGATTCGCACAAGCAGTCAACATTTCTTTTGCTAATTCTAAGGCAGCGATCGCCTGTTCGCGGCTAACGCTAGGAAAATGGTCTAGAAACACATTTAGAGAATCACCCGCTTCCAGATAATCAAGTAAAGTCTTGATTGGTACGCGAGTACCAACGAAAACAGGGGTTCCTCCCAGTATGTCGGGATCACTATGAACGACACGCACTGTAGATGTCATGGCAACATATCAAGCAATAGAACCTATTTGATCCTAACCCTGCGCCTCTTGTTTTAAAACTGACGGCGAGAAAAAATTAAGACAGCGATCGCTAACAACAACCCTGTATACAACAAACCATAACCTGCACTCATAATGAGTGCGAGTGGATTCGGTAAGGCATCAGCACCATAAACAGCTAGGTTCTTTAAATCTAGGCGTGATAGGTTAGGTAAGAAGAGATATAAAGCCTCAGTCATGCGTTGAACGTTAGCACTTTCGCTCAGACGACCTAAAGTGGCTAGATCTTGAGTAAAGTTACCCATTAAATAAACGCCAAAGCTTAAAAGAGTTGCCAGTACAGAACTTGTGAATACTCCAAATGCGATCGCTACTGCTGTAATTAGCGACAATTGCAAGAACAAAAACAGCACAGCAAGAACAATACTTCCTAACGGATACGGAATATTCCCTAGTTGCAGAAATCCGAGATAAAGAACTGTCATTGCTGTAATCAAGACACCGAGTACTCCTGACAATCCCAAGTGTTTACCTGCAATGAATTCCCCTCGGCTGATTGGTTTGGAAATTAAAACTAACACAGTTCGCTTTTCAATTTCTTTATTGATTAGCCCAGTGCCAACAAAGATCGCAACAATTAAGCCCAGCAAACTCATCGCTGCTAAGCCAAGATCCAAGAAAATCTTATCTTCTGTGGTTGCAGCAAGTTGTGGCAAAAACCAAATTGCCACAGCCAATATGAGAGCATACAAGCCGACTATATATAGAATGCGATCGCGTACCACTTCGCGAAATACATTTGTTGCTATCACTAAGATGCGACCGAAACTCATACTGTAGGTGTTAAGTGTAATGAATCTTTGGGTAAAAGATCTCTTTTTACTGTTATAACCTCTTGTTGCTCAAATCTTACTCTTCACCTCAAGTTCTCTTCTAAATTAAGAACCTTGTTGTGGCAGCATGACTCTTCTAGATTGCCACTATAGTTATCGGATTAAAATGATCAATTAATAATCCTGAGTTAATGTTTATTCTTAGTCTGTCTAACTTGCTTTGTAAGTGTATTGAAAACCCTTTACAAAACTACTAATTTTCTACACTACAATTTGCTAAAAAGTAAAGTTTGATTGCATTCACTTGCATCTTAAGAAATAAAGAATTAACTTAGTAATTGAAGCTGAAAAGCTTCCCTGGCAGATACGACAGCATAGGTAAAACACAAGTTAGTTAAGAGGTAAAAGCGCTGTTAAACTTTCATCTGTCTCGTCAAACACAAAACAACGCCCAAGTCGAATACTAATATTTCCTCAACCTGGTTAATGGGGGCAATATATCTAGAGTGTTTTCATGTATGGATTGAGTTCTAGATATAACCCTGGGAAGATAGAGAAAGAAGAGGAAGTGCCTTAGTTAGTAGAAGTTTGGGTGTTGTTTTGTTTTAGAGTAAAATTTTTAAAGTTAATAAATTAATACCATAGTATCGACAGCGCACAATATGGCGATTATTGCTTTAAAAGCTTGGTATATTCAGAAGTATGAGCCACTAGAAGAATTAGAGAAACGACCTCACGATCTGCGCCTCAGTAAAAATAGCTTATTAAAATCTGCGCTAAGGGCAGACTTTTTAGAAGATCGCGAAGAAGTTAAACAGACAGAATGGTTTCAGCGCTATCTCCAGGGAGATAACGTTGAATTTTACATTGAAGGCAGTGGTGGCTATACAATCGCCAATATTGATTTAAGTAGCCATGAAATATATTTCACAAAGCAAACAGTCATTGCTTCATTAGAGCCAACAATTTTCTTTTGTTCTCAAATAGAATATGCCGCTTCTAGTGAAGTTTTAAGGGAAAAACTGCAGCAGGCGATCGCAGCGTTAAATAAGCGATCGCGGATTGAACTATCTTTAATAGAATCACAACGTCATAGTGATAGTGCCGTGCGCTTAAACACTACGGCAATGCGGAAGATTCGTAAAAGTTTACTATTTATTGCTGATAGCACGCCAATTACAAGTATTGACAGCAAAGAAAAGCCTCAGCTGATTTCTAGCCCCAATGTTTGTGTTGAACTTGGCTATGCCATTCAAAGCAAACGGACTGAGCAAATCGTTCTTGCCCAGATGCAGCGTTCAGATTTATCAGGACAATCTACTTTCGATTTGCCAAATTACCAACTTTTACAATTCAAAAATAGCAAAGAACTTGATAAAATACTGCCTCAAGTCATTGAAACTCAACTCCAGCGATTCAACTTGTTTTCCTAGCTTGGATTGTTGGGTGTACAAAAGCAGGGAGCAGAGGTGTAGAAAAGTTATGGGTTATGAGTGCTGAGTTATGAGTTTAAGAGAGTTTAGAAAATTCCTCAACTCAAAACTCAAAATGTGCTAAGGCACCGCTACGCTAACAAAACTTAAAACTAATCACTAGCTACTAGTAACTAGCCACTGATCGCTCACCCCTCACCCCTAGTTTTCTAGCTAACCTCTTCTCAATTTCGTGTTGAGTCAGTTAGAAATGAGTGCAATGCCTTTGTAAATAAATTGATCTCTATGCCTAGAACTCCCAATGAGTATGTAGTACATCTCCTAATCGAGGGTGGACACAAAGAAGAAGTACGATTTCCGACAATCCAAGAGTTTCAGAAGTGGTACAGCAGCGAATTGATGCCTAAAGCCGCTTCCAATGACTTTATTAGCGTACCTATCAAAAATATTCAGGGAGAGTACCTAGTTATCCGTCCATCTAAAATTTCAGCGATTCGGGTGGAACCGGTGTTTAGCTCTAGTGTAGAAAGATTTTAGTGATGGAGTGAACGATGAGAAACAAAACTGCTTTGATGACCCTAAGTTTAGCAGTCGCTATTCTGACGACAGTACCAGCTGCTGCTCGGATGCCGTTGCGACCAGTTTATGATACACAAAGCCTGCAAAAGCAGAATGCTGATTGTTGTCAAGCTGAATCGCTAGGATTTGATGAGCAAATTTGGGGTCAAAGCGGTCAACCAGGAGATAAACACGCATTACTAACATCAATCGATCATAGTTTGCGTTATATTAAAACACCAGCAGCAACAACTGCGTATCGAAGATATCGCGGAACAGGAATCACACGCGATCGCGTTCAACGTAGTTTAGAGCGTTTTCGTCAATTAGTGGTGAGATCGAATTCACCCGCAGAACTACAAGCTGCAGTATCTCGCGAGTTTGTGTTTTATCAGTCTACAGGGCGAGATGGCAAAGGCGATGTTCTCTACACTGCCTACTATGAACCAATCTACCAAGCTAGCCGCGTTCCTACTGCCGAATTTCGTTATCCTTTGTATCGGCTACCAACGAATTTTAAATCTTGGCGCAAACCCCATCCAACCCGCCAAGAACTAGAAGGCAAAGACGGCTTGTTGGGAGACAAAAGTAGACTAAAGGGCTTAGAAATTGTTTGGCTGCGCGATCGCCTAGAAGCATTCTTGGCACAAATTCAAGGTTCAGCCCGACTGCAACTTGCTGATGGACAAATAATTTCTATTGGTTTTGCTGGCAAAACTGATTATCCTTACACCAGTATTGGTAAAGAATTAGCCAAAGACGGCAAATTACCTTTAGCGGGTTTAACGCTACCTGTCATGATCGACTACTTTACACAATACCCGACAGAACTTAATAACTATTTACCACGCAATCGTGGTTTTGTGTTCTTTCGAGAAACTGGAGGTGCGCCAGCCGTTGGTTCTTTAGGATTACCCGTCACCGCTGATCGCTCGATCGCAACAGATAAATCACTGATGCCTCCTGGTGCATTAGCACTGATTCATACTCAACTACCGTTTCCCAACAATTTTACAGGTAGTATGGATTATCGCCTTGTTAGCCGCTACGTCTTAGATCAAGATACAGGTGGTGCAATCAAAGGACCAGGACGAGTAGATTACTTTATGGGAACTGGAAAACTAGCAGGCGATCGTGCTGGAGTGACTGGCAATCGCGGGCACTTGTACTATTTGTTACTGAAGTAAATTCAAGTGAAAGTGGGGACAAGCATCTTGCCTGTCCTCTTGCCTTTTACACTAAACTTCCTGCATGAATCACAGATGCCCTCCGACTGAAGCCGGGGCTACCCAGGCAAAGTGTACCTTTGTACACTAAAATAAGACTTTTGGCAGCAAGTCCACGGAGGTGGACTTTGTTTATATAGCAGCGAATTTATTCGCAATTCTTTTCATGCAGGAGGTCTACTAACCTCTTAGTAAGGTGCAGCATCAAAGTCATATTCATCAAAGCGCTCAAGTGTTGTTTCCTCAATTTCAGGCAGAGCAACTTCTAATTTTGGTTCCTTAGCAAAATCCTGATAAGTTTCAAATGTCTGACAGATTGTAGTAGATTCTTCTGAACTTGTCGGGATTAGGTAATTTGCTAAATTCTCTGCTGTAGGATGCTCGTAGTCTACTGTAACCGCCACTAAAGCTTTATTCGGTGCTATTCCTCTTTCCTCAGAGGTAATATTTGGGCAAAAAACACCGTGGGCGTAAAACAGTTTGCTTTTCGCTGTGAAAGGTTGCTGACGAAAAGCAGCATAAGCCTTCTCTAGTTCTAAGGTAAAACCACTTGTCGCTTGACCATTTTTTGAGGTACGAAACGCTATACTAAAACTTGCGCCAGCAGCACCACTCAACGTCAAGCGTAATGGAGAATGATGCAGAAGTTTTTGATTTTTCCCTACCAAGAAAACGAGATAACGCATAAACGTTTTATATTTTAGTTTCTCACCAGCAAAAGCATCGTAGTGATCGACTAAACGACCTAAAGTAGTATTTGTAGTGCGGTCTTTGATACAAACTGGTCCGCGATGAAGGACTAATATTCGGGGAGTAGTCGTAATAAATAATTGAGCAATTTCACCTGAACCAAAGGTGTATTCTACCTGCTGCCAATTTTCATCCGGTGTAAATCCTACAACATTTGCGTTTTCCTGAGTGATAGCCAAACCATAAGGCTTAATTCCATTTTCACTCCACTGCGGGTTAATCATTTGACACCAAGGCAGTATCTCAGAAGCAGGTGCTTTAAATTTGTCATCATCAAAATCAAAACTGGGAGTATGCATTACAGCTGAAACCATTGCAATTTCCTATAAATAAGGTTGACAAGGAGTTACTTGTCGTTTAGTTTTCCCAGGTTCAGCAACAATGAATACCGTAGAAATACGGTTATTGGATCAAGTGACTTGCCTAGCAGCAAGCAAATCACTCGATGCAACATACATGCAGAAGTTTTCGACTCTTTTATATACCCAAAGATGACGGCAGATAATTCCATTGCGGAGAGCTTGCAAGCTTCTGTTTGAAGAAAACCCAAACTACTAAATCTATCCTCGATTAGCGTTTTTATATTCCAATGTAAAACCCAAACAAACCGAACCGTATCCTTTCTCTAAATCCTGCTGAGCCTTTAGCATCTTCTAATAATCAATTTTTTTGAGCAAAATTAAGCTTTTTGAGACCAATTACAAACATTCTGTTTCTCGCAATCCAGTACTTATAGAGAACTTTAATTATAAATTGCCTGTTAAGACTGGGCTAACATAAGCCTTGTGTCGTCTTCCGTGCCAAGCTGAGAAATGCTCTGATTACGGGTGAGGAATCATGCTGCCGCCAAGTCAGATAAAGTCCGGTTTGAGGCATCTGCTCTTGTAAGGGTCTGTAAATGACTCCGCTTCTGTGGAAGTTTTGTAAGGAGGCGGGAACGATCGCAATGCCCAATCCTGCTGCAACTAAGCCGATAATCGTCTGCATCTGAACTGCCTCTTGAGCCACTTTCGGACGAAATCCAGCTTGTTGACACAGGTTAATAATCTGCTCGTAAAAGACAGGTCCCATTTTGGCAGGAAATAGGATAAATAATTCCGAAGCCAATGTGGAAAGCGACACTTGAGTCTGGGCAGACAACGGATGAGTTTCTGGCAATGCCAAGACCAATGATTCTGGCAAAAGGCACTCCACACTCAAACCTGGCTCGCTAATGGCAGAACGAACAATGCCGACATCCACCTGTTTGTTATACAGGGCTTGAATTTGCTCTTGCGTCGTCAGTTCATGCAATCGCAGTTCTACCACCGGAAACTGTTCTCGAAAGACCCTTAAAATCTCTGGTAGTAACGTATACATTGCAGAGTCAACAAAGCCGATCGCCAACCTTCCAACCTCACCACGCCCGATCTGTTGTGTCACTTCGATCGCCTGCTCGAGTTGCGCTAACACTCCATAGGAGCGCTCTAAAAACACTTTGCCTGCTTCAGTCAGATGCACTTGCCGCTTCGTTCGTTCAAACAGCTTGACTCCGAGTTCATCTTCCAGATCGCGAATCTGCTGACTGAGCGGGGGTTGGGAAATGCACAACCGCTGGGCTGCTCGACTAAAATGCAACTCCTCAGCCACGGCGATGAAGTAGTGCAGGTGCCGTAATTCCATCACACTTATATCTCTAACCTATTAATCTTAGTCAAATATATATTGGACAGTCGCATGGCTGTCTCCTATCGTAAGAAATATGAGGCGCGTCTCATCTTTGTATTGGAGAAAACAAATGAACTCAGACAAAAATCGTGTCGCTCCTAAAGTTTGGTTAATTACAGGATGCTCAACAGGATTCGGACGTGCCCTAGCAGAAGCGGTGTTGAAGAAGGGCGATCGCCTGCTGGCGACTGCTCGCGAACCAGAGCAACTTCGCACTTTGATTGAGCACTATCGGGAAACCGCAAAGGCTGTACGCCTAGATGTAACCTTGTCCCAAGACATACAAGCAGCCGTTGATACCGCGATCGCCACATTTGGTCGCATTGATGTGCTGGTCAACAATGCTGGCTATGGACTAATTGGAGCACTTGAAGAAGTCAATGATACCGATATTCGCCGACAGTTTGAAACCAACTTCTTCGGGGCACTCCGTCTGATCCGAACTGTCTTGCCTTTGATGCGTCAGCAAGGCAGCGGTCACATCGTGAATATGTCATCTACAGCAGGATTAGTGGGGTTTGGCGGAAGCAGTATCTACTGTGGCACTAAATTTGCCTTGGAAGGCACATCTGAAGCCCTGGCTAAAGAGGTGAAATCCTTTGGAATTAAAGTGACTTTAATTGAACCTGGGGCATTTCGCACAGATTTTAACGGACGCTCTCTGGCAGCAGCCAAACAATCCATTGATGCTTATGTTCCGGTAAGTGGGGCTTCATTGCAGTGGTTCAAAGATATGGATGGGAAGCAACTTGGCAATCCACAATCAGCGGCGCAAGCCATCATTCAAGCTGTGGAAAGTCCTCATCCACCGATGCGACTGGCATTAGGCACCGATGCCATGAGCCTGATTCAGGAAAAACTGGAATGGATCAAAACGGATTTGGATGCTTGGCAGCAGGTGAGTGTAAGTACGGATTATACAGATAGTAACAGTGAGGTAATAGTTAAGTAGCTAATACCAGTTCTCTTTGAAGGCGCGCAGCATCGTAGGTTGGGGAGCCACTTGCCACAACGGGGGGAACCCCCGCAAGGCAGTGGCCCGACTTGAGCTGCATTGGCGTTTGAACGGGGTGAAACCCAACGAGTGCTGGATTTTGTTGGGTTGAGTCAAACGAAACCCAACCTACAGTTATATGCAAGTCTAAAGAGACTTTCAACTCAACTAGGTGTGATCTCCCCAACGGTTCGGAAGATAGATAGAGCCAGTCCACCCTCTATCCTTTAAGATGTTATGCAGAAACTTTCGACCTATCCACCCAAATGAGCATATTATGGGGAATGATTCGGCTTAAACAGCAGCTTTGGAGTACTATACAGAAACTTTCTGTCTATCAATTGTTAGGCCCTACTGCGTATCCTTCACCACACCGCTTATGCCAGATCAACCTGCACCAGAAATCGAACTGCTCCGCGCGGCCTACGCGGCCTTTAACGCGCGGGTCATTGACACCGCCCTCGCCCTCATGGCTCCGGATGTGACCTGGCCGAAAGCATTCAAAGGCGGTTCTGCCCTTGGCCATGAAGGAGTCCGCGCTTACTGGACGGAGCAATGGAGCGAGATCAACCCGCACGTGGAGCCAGTGACTTTTCACCCAGAGGAGGCTGGGCGTATCTTGGTCGAAGTGCATCAGGTCGTGCGCGACCTGGCTGGAGCCGTTCTTGCCGATGAACACGTCGGTCATCGTTTCACCATTGCGCAGGGCTTGATTCAAGCCATGGAAGTCTGTCCGCTTCCATCGTCCGGCCACACAGCCTAACACGGCGCTCGATCGAACGCTTCAGGGCGGTCACCTCTGTTCCGTTCTTCACACCAACAGGCACCCTGAAGCGTCGCTCAGCTTTGATCCGTTAGCTCACGTTAAGAAGCAACCTCCAGATTTTGATGAACGTCGTAAATCCATGAGAAGTGGTTCAACCGGAAGAAGAACTAAGTCCTGAGATTGTTGCCTGTTTTCAGCAGCGTATTCGTGATGCTTCAAAAGCTTGAGGGTGTAAGCGACGAACGCTCACAAGTCGCTGCACCGGAACGCCGCAGGTTGGTCAGTTCAGTTGCCAAGATTATCTATGACAGGTGAAGTGACACGTTCCATTTCCAAAAGTGCTTGTTTCCGAGACACACCCCAGCGATACCCTCCTAATCCACCAGCTTTGGGTAATACCCGATGACATGGAATAATTAAAGCAACAGGGTTTGTTGCACACGCACGCGCTACTGCACGAACTGCGGTTGGATGCCCAATTGAACACGCAACATCACTGTAACTAACGGTTGTACCGAGGGGAATTTGCTTCAGTGCTTCCCAAACTTGAATTTGAAATGCAGTAGCTTTGACATCGTAGGGAAGTTCTGGTAAAGGTAATTTACCACTGAGATAGTTTACTAAAACCTGAATCCATTCTTGCAATTCATCGTCTGCTCGCTGCAGCAATGCGTGGCAAAATTCATTGTGAAGTTCGTTCTCTAATTTTGCGAGATCGTCGCCAAGTTTTACACTACATATTCCCTGCTTGGTAGCTGCAATTGTTAAATAACCTAGAGGCGAGTTCGCGCTTGCATAGAGAATTTCTTCACCTCTCCCATGTTGCTTGTATCTAGCAGGAGTCATTCCGAGTTTTTGGAGTGCTTTTTCATAAAGGCGACTACTTGAACCATAGCCTACTTCATAAAGCGCATCAGTAATTGCTGTACCTTGCTGGAGATGTTGTTTCAATCGTTCTCTTCTTTGAGCATTTCCGTACTCAAAGGGCGTAACACCAATAGTTTGCTTAAATACTTTCTGAAAATGAGTGGGACTCATGGCTACTTGAGTACTCAGTTCAGTTAATGTAGGAATGCAATCGCTTTGTGATTCAATATAACGACAGGCTGACAAGATTTTGTCAATGGTAGGCGCGAGTACTTTTTGCGGTTGACATCGCTTACAAGGACGAAACCCTTGTGCTTCTGCTGCTGGCGCAGATTGAAAAATTGTCACTTGGCTGCGGTTTGGTTTGCGACTAGGGCAGCTAGGACGACAATAAATTTTCGTAGAGCGTACGCCGTAGAAAATTTTGCCATCAAACTGCGAGTCCCGACTTAAGATTGCTTGCCAGATTTCTTCTGAAAAATCTAACTGTGCTGATTTCATCATGATTGGCTACGAGTGAAACTCATTACTACCTGGAATTGAGATATCTAACTGATAGTGATAAAATGCCTCATCTTTTATGTAACCTGCTTTTTCGTACAACTTTTGCGCTGGATAGTTGTCAATTGCGGTTGCAAGCATCAGCCGCTTTGCCTTAGTGCGTATTGCGAAGTCTTTCGCTGCATTTAATAGTGCTATACCTATGCCTTGATTTCTAAATTTTGGCAGTACAAACAGATCGTTGAGTATCCAAGTGCGTTGCATCGCGACTGATGAAAATGAAGGATACAGTTGGGTAAAACCTAAACACTCAGAAGGGTTATATTGAGTAACAGCGATGAAAACTACAGAATCTTCCTTCACTAATCGCTCGTATAAAAAATTACGCACCTGGATTAAGTCGGCTGTTTGTCCATAGAACTGACGGTAGCTATTAAACAAAGGTGCAACGAGTTCAATATGAGTAGAATTGGCTTGAATGACGTTGAATTGGTTCATGACTTACGCTTGCTGATTTTTGTTAACAGTCTGCCATCAATTGCTACAAGCCCAACAAAAATTAATGCCATACCTGCGATCGCATTCCACGTCAGCTGCTCATTTAAGATAAATACACCAAGCAGCAGTGCACTGATGGGAATCAAAAAGGTAACTAGCAAAAGATTCGTTGCACCGACAGCGGCTAAGAGATGAAAATAAATTAAATAGGCGATCGCAGTACTCAGTAACGCTAATCCTAATAAAGCACTCCAAGTAACAACGCTGATTTTAAAAGACCAATCCCAAACAAGTGTTAATGGTAACATCATCGTTGTTGTACCAATAAGCATTCCTGCGGCAGTAACGACAGGTGATAATTTCCTAAATCGTCGTCCATAGATTCCTGCAAAGCTATAGGAAATGGCAGCACCGAGAATGGCAAATTGTCCTATACTCTGGGGGTTTAGCTCGTATAATACTTCTGAACCGATTAACACGATCGCACCACACAGCCCTAGTAAAACTCCTATCAGGCGATTTAATGTTAAACGTTCATCGTGTGTAAAGTGCGCTAGCACTACAGTAAATACTGGAGTCGTAGCATTGAGAATAGCTGCTAAACTGCTGTTGATATGTGTCTGTCCCCAAACAATCAAAGTAAAGGGAATAAGGTTATTTAGCGCACCCATCACTAAAAATGCACCCCAAATTCGCGGCGATGCTGGTATTCGTTGTCCTTTTATATAAACAACAATCGTCAATGCGATCGCCGCTAAGCCAACACGCGCGAAAACTATTGATAGTGGTTGCAACTCTTGAAGGATTATTTTGATGAAAAAAAAGGAGCTACCCCACAAAATAGAAAGGATAACAAGGAGCAACCATTCTTTTGTACTCATATTTGGCGATCATTCATTGCTTTTCTGTGCGATCGCAGCATAAGATTTTGTTTTGGCTAACTTCTATCCGATACTTGCGCTTAAATTCGCTTGTGATTAAAAGTCACCATTAGTCAATTAGGATTGTGTAGTATGGAAAAATTTGATGTTGCAGAGTATGTCGATTGCACAGCTTTAATTCTCAACTTAGAAATTAATTCTGAATACCGAGAAAGTGTCATTGCAAATTTTGAAAAAATACAAGCGATCGCCCAACTCGTTAACGAATTTCCACTACCAGAAATAGAAGCTTCACCCACCTTTGAACCATGAACGATGCTGTTGCAATCGCTGCTGCTATCTGTGAAGGTAGACTAAGTGCAGTCGAAGTTGCCCAAACCGCACTCAAACGTATCGCACAATGCCAAGAACTGAACTGTTTTACTGCGATTACCGATGACTCGGCTTTGCAGGATGCCCAACAAA
The DNA here is from genome assembly GCF_002749975.1 of Gloeocapsopsis sp. IPPAS B-1203. Taxonomy (NCBI): domain Bacteria; kingdom Bacillati; phylum Cyanobacteriota; class Cyanophyceae; order Chroococcidiopsidales; family Chroococcidiopsidaceae; genus Gloeocapsopsis; species Gloeocapsopsis sp. IPPAS B-1203. The sequence continues at coordinate 57,428 of NZ_PEIG01000012.1, forward strand.
TTGATGATGCGATCGCATTAGGAAATAACCCAGGTTCGCTTGCTGGAGTTCCCTTCGCTGTCAAAAATTTATACGACGTTGCTGGAATCACTACACTTGCAGGTGCAAAAATTAATGCTGAAAATCCACCAGCATCTCAAGATGCTACTGCTGTCGCTAAGTTAAAACAAGCAGGTGCAGTCTTAGTGGGTACTTTAAATATGGATGAGTACGCCTACGGCTTTGTCACCGAAAATGCACATTATGGTGCGACGCACAATCCCCACGATTTTAATCGAGTAGCAGGTGGTTCCTCTGGTGGTTCCGCAGCAGCGGTAGCGGCGAATTTAGTACCCCTCACGCTTGGTACAGATACAAATGGTTCAATTCGCGTGCCTGCGGCGTTTTGTGGCATATTCGGCTTAAAACCGACGTATGGTAGAGTGTCGCGAGCAGGAGTTGCATTATTTTCTAGTAGTTTAGATCATGCTGGACCGTTTGCACGTTCGGTGCGGGATATTGCCACAGTGTTTGATGTCTTGCAAGGCTACGACGATCGCGATCCTGTTTGTACGCAGCGATCGCCTGAATTATGTTTACCACAACTCAATCAGAGTATTGAAAATTTACGAATTGCGATCGCCGGAGATTATTTTACGAAAGGTGCTGAGCCTGAAGCAATACAAGCAGTTGAACAAGTCGCACAAGCTTTGAATGTTACCAAGTATATTACCATCCCTGAAGCACATCGCGCCCGTGCCGCAGCATTTATCATTACCTCGTGTGAAGGAGCAAATCTGCATATGGAGAAGTTGCGATCGCGTCCTCAAGATTTCGATTTTGCAACTCGCGATCGCTTTTTAGCTGGGGCATTAATTCCAAGTCATTGGTACATTCAAGCACAAAGGTTTCGTCGTTGGTTTCGCGATCGTGTTCGTGAAATTTTCCAAAATGTAGACATTATTCTTGCACCGACAACACCATGTTTTGCACCTTTAATTGGGCAGAAAACGATGATTTTAGATGGAGAAGAAATTCTCATCCGTCCACATTTAGGACTCTTTACTCAACCACTATCTTTTATTGGTTTACCTGTTTTATCCGTTCCAATTTATCGTCCTGGGTCATTACCTTTGGGTGTACAGTTAATCGCTGCACCATACAATGAAGCACTAATTTTACGTGTGGCAAATGTGTTAGAGACAAAAGGCATCATTTCCACTCATACTTCTTGAAAAGTAGGTGGGTAGACAACTTTTCCTTTGAATCCCTGATAATTTGTCAGCAGTTTCACCATAAAAACATCTTCTGGTACTGGAAAAGGTGACTCGATGCCATAATTAACTGATGGTTGAAAACCAAAACGTGGGTAAAACTGAGGGTGTCCTAAAACAATAACTAACGCTTCTCCCATAGTATCCGCAGTTTCTAAACCTACTTGCACAAGTGCGCTACCAATTCCTTGTCTTTGAAATTGAGGAACGACTGCTAAAGGCGCTAAACTCAACACCCGTAAGGTTTTTTCTCCTATAAGGTCAATATAGCTAAATAAAATGTGACCAACTACAGTATTGTCAACTTCTGCGACAAGGGATAACTGCGGAATATAACGATCTGAATGACGAATATTCTTAACTAATTGCGCTTCATTTTCACGTTCAAAAGCTTGAGTGTGAACATTATAAATTGCTGAAGCGTCTAGTAAGTTTTCACAACGAATCACTTGATAATTAACTCCATAAATATCCATTTTGAGTGGTATTCTTCGGGAATTTCACTTTCAGGATATGGCTGAATACTCTGAAAACCAATTGAATGATAAAGTGCTTGTGCTGCTTTAGCAAAAGGTGCGCAATCCAAACGCAACTTTGAGTAACCTATCTGTTGCGCTTCACTAATAATAGCTTGTACTAAAGCCCTACCAACTCCTTTTCTACGATACTCTGGACAAACGTACATTCTTTTGATTTCGCCTACCTCCTCACCAATTTTTCGTAATCCAGCACACCCGATAAAATTACCGTCATATGCTAACAGGAGTCGTCCTGTTGGTGAAGTAAACTGAGGCATTTTTATAATGTCCTGCTGTAACAGAACATCTACATCAAAAGTGAGACTAAATTCACGTTGAACAAGTAAATAAGTTGCAGTTAAATTCTCTTCGAGTAATCTATAAATATGTTTTTTATGCTCCTCAGTTTGCACTTGAGTAATTTTAAGGCTCATTAATTCGTATACCAGCTCTAAAAATAAAATAAGTATTTATGCTTTTAACTATATCAAAAAGTCCCCCATAAGTGGGGAGCCACTGCTTTGCAGAGGTGTCCTCCGTTGCAGCAAGTGGCGTGGATTTAGGGGCGAGAATATGAAAAAGCACACAGATTGATTCAATACAGCATCAACTTTTCTCATGTGCCATTTCTTTATTAGCCTTCTAGAACAAATTACACCAAACATTCATTAAGCTGTTGCTGAACCTCGGCAGTATCTAAATGACGCCCGATAAATACTAACTGGTTTTTTGGAGAACTTGACCATTGTTCTGCATTCAAATCGTAGCGAGCACCACTTAGTTGGAAAATATGTCGTAAATCGCTATCACTGAACCACAAAATACCTTTGGCACGGAAGACATTTTGAGGCATTTGTTGAGTGAGAAATTGCTCAAATTTATGAACATTGAAAGGGCGATCGCTCTCGAAGGATAATGAAACAAAACCATCGTTTTCGAGATGATGTGAGTGACGATCGCGGTCGTGGTCGTGGTGATGATCGTGGTTGTGATGGTGATGTTCTTGATGTGCATCGTGAGTATATGTGTCAACTGGCGTCATCCCTATACCGAGAATTAGTGGTAAAGGAACTTGACCATATTGAGTTGGAATAATTCTTGCTCCTGCTTTAATGTTTCGGATATAAGCTTGTACTTCTTCTAACTTCTGAGAAGACACAAGATCAACTTTATTAAGCAAAATCATATCACCATAGTAAATTTGCTTGAGTGCAGCTTCACTATTAAAGTGCTCTGGAGTAAATGCTTCAGCATCTACTAACGTGAGGATTGAATCTAGATTCGTTAACTCGCGCAATTCTGTACCGACAAATGTGAGAATAATTGGTAAAGGATCGGCAATGCCTGTAGTCTCAATCACTAAATAATCAATGCGATTCTCGCGCTCTAAAACTCGATAAACAGCATCAACTAATCCATCATTAATTGTGCAACAAATACAACCATTACTGAGTTCCACCATGTCTTCATCTAGTGAAACCAAAAGTTGACTGTCAATATTGATATCACCAAATTCATTAACTAAAACAGCAACTTTCAAATCCTTTTTATTCGTTAAAATTTGATTTAACAAAGTTGTTTTACCACTTCCTAAAAAACCAGTAATAATTGTCACTGGCATTCCCCGCTTAGGAACATTTAAGTTAGATTCAGTTATTTGTGTCATTGAACCTGTCATAGGCTCCCTCCTGTAATCTGGCTTTAATAATGATTATCATTTTAACTGGTGAGAGTTGTTTGAGAAGAATATCGCCTGTGGGCTAGTATCCTTAATGCGGTAGTTAATGCTAGAAATGAGAACTGTTGTGTGTATTGGAAATGTATGATTGTTAATCCTACCCGTCATGGCTGGGAAATTATCTATCACCGCGCCCATGCGTTGCTTGCAGCCCAAATTGGTGGACAATGGCAAAGAAAAAACGCTCCTATCAGGTTATATGAGACAATTGCAGCAATTTCTCATCACGATGACTTAGAAAAAGAGTGGGAAGAAAAGAATCTCACTCCAGCAGGCGCGCCAATGGACTTTACACTCGATCCGGAAACATCGTATGATGAATTACGCAAACATTTAGAAAAAGCATTGTATCGCGGGCGTTGGGTTGCATTGCTTAATTCAATGCATATGAATCGTTTACAAGAAGGTAAGCGTTCAGAATCATCTGAGGCTGCTAACTTTTTAGATGAGCAATTAAAGAACCAACAGCAGTGGTGTAAAGAATTAGGTATTTCTAAACAAGATGCAGATGATGCGTATGCATTTATGCAGTGGTGCGATCGCTTATCATTGATCCTTTGTCAAAGAGAACTTCCCGCCGATAATCGCGCATTAGAAATCAGTAAAGCACATGATGGACAGCGTTACGATATCATGCAACTTGATGATGGCTTTGTGACAGTAATGCCGTGGTGCTTTGAGGATAAGCGTTTTACAGTTAATGTAGAAGCCTCCGATCTCGATCAAGTCAAATTTGATGACAATGCGAGCTTGGTTAAAGCCTTAAAATCTGCGCCGCGTCGAATCATCGAGTGGACATTTGTCAAGTCGTAATAAGTTTCCTACGCCTTACTCATATCTTCGAGCAGAAGGTATCAATTTAACTGTATTTTTATATCAAAATAGTAGCTAGCAAGAGGAACCAACATAAGTAAATTACTTTCTCTTGCTATTTTTTTAGCATCTTATCGCTTTGACTTGAAGTACTAAGAGTACAATCCGATACTGCTCATGATCAGTAAGTGATTGAAAATAAGCGTAACTTAGAGGCTGTTGATAGTTGATAGCTCAACAATTCACGATTAACTATAAAAATGCAGATTCCAATTATTGATTTTCAGCCATTCACTGAAGGCGATTCAGCAACACGACAAGCTGTAGCACAACAGATTTATCAAGCTTGTCATGAAATCGGATTTATGTATCTCAAAAATCCAGGAATATCTCCGCAGCAGATTGAAGCTTTATTCAATCAGTCAAAGTTTTTTTTCAATCTCCCTTTAGAAGTCAAGCAGCAGTTAGCTTGGAGTGATAAAGTCAGTAATCGCGGTTATGTCGGAGTTGAAAGAGAACGCCTCGATCCTGATAAACCTGGAGATCTCAAAGAGGCATTCAATGTCGGTAAAGAAGTCAAAAGTTATGATGTTGCTCCTGGCATGATAGTTAATAAATGGCTTCCTGATCAAGAAGATTTTCAAAGTGATGTTTTAGCTTTTTGGGATACTTGTTGCCAAGTTACAGAGCAAGTTTTACAAGCATTTGCGATCGCCCTACAAGTACCAGAAGACTTTTTTGCCACAAAGCACGATCAACAAAATCATACATTACGACTTTTGCATTATCCACCAATAGCAAAACTACCAAAATTAGGGCAAGTCCGTGCGGGGGCACATTCTGACTATGGCAGTATTACACTTTTATTTCAAGATCAAATTGGAGGATTAGAAGTCCAAACCAAAGACAGCGAGTGGATTTTAGCACCAGCAATTCCTGATACAGTTGTCGTCAACACAGGAGATTTGATGCAGCGGTGGACAAATCATGTTTTCTGTTCTACCAAACATCGAGTTATGATTCCAACAGATGAACGGATAGAGCGATCGCGCTATTCTGTTGCCTTCTTCTGTCATCCAAACCATGATGCAGAGATTGCTTGTCTTCCTTGTTGTAGTTTAGAAAATCCAGCAATTTATCCACCAATTTCTGCTGGAGATCATTTACTTAGCCGCCTGCAAGCAACTTATTAGGTGTGTGCTTGATGAGAATCAATAGACGCGATCGCCGCAAGTTTTGGCAGTTTTAACAACAGCAATAATAGTAACCCCTGCACTACCAGCATATTAGTGACAAGAAAGAAAGTCGCCTCTTCAATTGGCAATCCGAACAACTGTAACCCCGTCGTATACATCTCAGAAATTTGCCAAATTCCGTCACCAATTGCAATTCGGTCAATTACCCATAAATACAATGTTGGAACAACAGTAGCAATTAACCAGATGCGTTGCATTGCAAACAATGTTGCTGCACCTATTACCCATTGTAGCGTTAATACAGGCGCAGCCCAAGCGAGAATAAGTCCTAAATATACCGTCGAGGGCGATCGTAGCATCAAAAATCCAGCAAGACTTAACGATACTCCAATTACGAGTAATAGCACTCGCAAAAATGGAGAAGTATTTTCTTGAATTGGCTCTTTGTAACGTGCTAGCAGCCAGTAAAGCCATAATCCTGTCAGAATGCATTGCAAAATGAAAAACAAATACTCTTCAATTGGTACATAGCCAATTGTGCCTAAAACGCGATCGCTACCATATCCCCATACTTTCCGCCAAACTAAATAATTGTCCCAAGGTGTTGTATAAACAAAGGCAACAATAGCAATTAAAGGTAATCCCAACCACGCCCTACGCCCGCCAACACCTGCAAGTGGTTGTGGCTGTCTCCATGCGAGAAACAAAATCGGGGGAAGCACAAACAATAAATGAAAGACAAAATAGCTCATAACTTTGGCGTGATTGGATAAAATGCAAGCAGCGCTTGCTAATCAAATAGTATGTACCATTGATTGAGTTGAGCTGTCACTATCTCTGGTGTTGTTAATACACTTGTGCTTGCCGCAGCAAAAGAATTAATGAATAAAAGCTGACATAAATCTATATTTCCTTGAGTTTAAAAAGTTCAAAATTCGATAAAATATATGGTCTAAGATCATTAGTTTAATAAAGACAAGCGATCGCTCTTTGGGAAGTTACCGCCTTTTTGGCAACAATGAAACACACCTTATCTGTTTTAGTCGAAGATGAAGCGGGAGTTTTGACCCGTATTGCTGGTTTATTTGCGCGTCGCGGCTTTAATATCGAAAGCCTCGCAGTTGGTCCTGCTGAACAAAACGGTATATCGCGAATTACAATGGTTGTCCCAGGTGATGACCGAGTAATTGAGCAGCTTACTAAACAACTCTACAAGCTCATTAATGTCCTCAAAGTACAGGATATTACGGAAACTCCGTGTGTCGAGCGAGAACTGATGTTGCTAAAAGTCAACGCCACAAGTTCAACACGCTCAGAAATTGTCGAGTTAGCCCAGATTTTTCGCGCCCGCGTTGTCGATGTTGCTGAAGACTCACTCACGCTAGAAGTCGTCGGCGATCCTGGTAAAATGGTGGCGATCGTTCAGGTGTTGCAGAAGTTTGGTTTGCGCGAAGTGGCTCGGACTGGCAAAATCGCTTTAACGAGAGAATCTGGAGTGAACACAGAATTACTCAAATCTTTGGAGGCAGCAAAAGTCTAGCAGAGTCTTACTCTCTAAGTGGCTAGTGACATTGAGCTGCACTACATCCAGTGATGAGGCAATAAATCGCTTAGTAGTATGTAGCTTGTGTCATCAACTATCACTTTTGTCTTGAGATTCTTTTTACTTACCTGCACCATTAACTCTCTGCACCTTCCACATGGCATCAGGATTTTTTTTGAACTCACTGCCACAATGTAATCAATCACAGTTTCACGGGCTTTAAGCATTTCGGCGATCGCTGCATGTTCAGCGCAAAACCCAATACCACACGCTAAATCCAAACATATACCTGTATAAATAGTGCCTGCGTTTGTCATTAATGCGCAACTTACAGATCCTGCTGATAACCCTTGCTCGGCAAGTTGAAATTCTCCAAGTACAGTTTTGGCTTTCTTGATTAGTTCTTGGTGCATTATCACTGAGTGCTGAAATCTTAAAGCATTTCCCTACTGAATAATCTTAAGGTTTCCTAACCTTAGACACCAGCAGTTGCCATCAAACAATGACGATATTGTGTTGCTTGCGCGTCTTCTGCCTACGTGACTAATTTGACTCTGCTTCAGTTGCTTGCTGAATCTTTTGTTCCACGGCATTCTCCCAACCTGGATCGCTTGGATTGATGGCGATCATGCGCCCTGAAGCTTTTGAGCGATCGACATACACATAAAAGGCATTTACGTCTTCTCGATGAGTCAAGACGTATCGACGTAACTCGTCAAGATTCATTAGGTTAAAATCAGCTTTTGTCATGGCTCATACCCTCCAGTTAGCTTGATCTCAAAGTCTAGACTATCTTCAGCCAGTACATACAAATTACCAGTCCGCTCATCAATTCTGACAAGTTCAATATTTCTATACTGCCATCCAGGATAAATCGCGTTGGTTAGTCGGTAGCAGAGTCTATAAAGCCCTTGAGCTTGCTCATCATTTGGTGCCATATTTGTTTAGTTTAACTTAAACCCAGTGATGAGATAGAATCCAAAATATGCAGTCTCTAGTAACTGTACCTGTCTATACAAATATTGCTATGAGAGTGAAGATCATTGCTATTTGGCAGCATCTAAAATCTTACATCCTTACTAGTGACTTAATTGAGTTAACTTTAGAGTACCGCGTAATCTCAAGAGCGCGATCGCTTGCAATAGTGAAAGAAAAAATGTAGTGACAAGTAATCCGAGTGAAACGGGTAGCCGAAAGGCATTGTCACCTTGTAAAAGAAAATATGCGTGAATACTGACTGCAATTATTCCCCCAGCCACGAGCAACCAAGAGAACATAAAACCAGCGGTGCGACCTTGAGTTAAACATCGCTGACCGAATAGTATCAACATGACTAGTGGAATATTAAGCAGCAAATTCAGTTGAATTCCTCCTGGCATTCTGAACAGATCCCACTCATGCCAATATGCAGCGTCAATCTGGTGCGTAATGAGGATAGTTGCATTCACAAGGTAGAGCCAAGATAGTGATTTGGTCAGCATTGAACTTTTGATCAACATACTTTTTCAATAAAAGCAATGAATCTAATTTAGAGTTCAGCACTGACAACTAGCAATTACTTCACAGGTAATGCAGCCCAACAGAGAAAGTGAATCTCAACTTGCTTTTGCTAAAGAGCGTACTGTTAAAATTTCATTAGCACTTAGGGAACTCACAGTAGAAATTGGTACAACAATCACTGTCAAAGATTCGCCAACCGCATTGAAGACTTCCAGTACACAACCCTCTCCGCCACCACTCGGATGCGGCACAAAGTCAACTAGCATTGCAATATCTCCCGCTTTTAGCTCATATTTTGGTAAGTCACGAGTTAAGGTGACTTCTTGATATAGCTCTAATGTCATATTAAGTCTCCTGGCGAGGTTTGAGGCAGATGAGATACCGTGCCTGCTTCTTATCGTCACTCGCTACCACTGACTAAGACAATCTTACCCATTGTCGATCCAGCTTCGAGGACTTGATGTGCTGTTGCTGCCTGTTCTAGCAGAAAAATTTTGTTGAGGTGAATTTTGAGCTTTCCTTCATCAAACCATTGCCGACACTGATTTAGGATCTCCGCTTGATGTTGCTGCGCTTCAACTAGTCCCTGGAGCATGGGGGTCAGCATTAATTCATAGCTGACTCGGAGATTGCGATTTCTAGCAACTTTCCAAATCGTACTAGCATCTGGTTCTAGGATTGTCACAAGATCTCCATATACGCGCACTGCTGCAAAAGTCTTCGCAAAAGTTTCGCCACCAACCGTATCAAAAGCCAAATCTACGCCTTCTCCACCTGTCCAATCGAGCGCGGCTTGCACAAAATCTTGTTCTTTATAATTGATGGCAAGATCAGCACCCAGTTGATGTACAAATGCGGCTTTGTCATGCGAACTTACCGTTGTGCAAACGGTAGCACCATGCAATTTAGCTAATTGAATTGCCACATGACCAACACCACCAGCGCCAGCGTGAATTAGAACTTTTTGCCCTGGCTGAAGTCGTCCGCGATCGCATAAAGCTTCCCAAGCAGTAATTAACACTAAAGGTGCTGCAGCCGCAGCAACAAAAGACAGCGAACTTGGTTTAGGGGCGACAAAACGTTCATCGACTACCACCCACTGCGCGTAGTTCCCTTGCTTACCGCCAAGTCCACCCTGACAAAAATAAACTTCATCCCCGACATGAAACCGCTGAACGTTAGAACCAACAACTTCGACGACTCCCGCACCATCACAGCCTAAAATTGCTGGCATTTGATCGGGATAAAAAGTACCCCGTCGCCGTAATTTTGTATCGATGGGGTTAACACCTGCAGCTTCGAGGCGCACAAGAATTTCTGTGTCGTTCTCAATGCTAGGAGTTGGGACTTCCTGTAGTTGCAGAACCTCTGGATTTCCTGGTGCAGTCATTAAGACAGCTTTCATCTTTAGAGTTTTGAATGCGTGAGTTTTGAGTTAACTCTACTTTAAATTCAAAGTTCATGATTGATGAAGTTGCACAGAGGTAAACACATGTGCTGCTCTTATTTATATAGATATCCTGCGTAAAGAGAGCGAATGAATTCGCACACTATAAACAAAGTCCACCAATTCAGAGTTCTGAGTGATGAGTTTTGAGTGTTGAGTTAGGCAAATTCTTTATAATTCAAAATTCAAAATTCAAAACTTGCTTGGATAGCCCCGACTTTAGTCGTAAGGCATCTGTGATTCATGGAGGAGGTCTAATGTCTTGTCTCCACAGTACTTAAGCGTTTAACCTTTGTCCAGTCTCTCTCTGAGGACTTAGAGTGCAAAGCAGTGCGCGGGATGACTCGTAACACTTCTTCTATAGTAGTTAAACCACTGGTGACTTTAGCGATCGCAGCCGTGCGGAAAGAAGCAAAGCTGGTTTCCTGAAGATAATGACGTAGCTGAGTAATTGTTCCCTCGTAAATAATTTCTCGCACAACATCATCGATATCTAGTAACTCGACAATCGCTTCGCGTCCTAGGTATCCCGAATTAAAACAAGCACTACAGCCTTTACCTTTGCGCCATTGTGTTGGATTTGCTTGTTGCCAGTCAATCCCTAAAACACGTAAATCAGCTTCGGTTGGAGTATAAGGTTCACCACAATGCGGACACACTCGCCGGACTAAGCGCTGTGCCACAATTCCTAATAAAGCATCACTAAGTAGCGCAGGATCAGGTCCAATATCTTTTAACCGCGGAATCACACCGATCGCATCATTAGTATGCAGTGTCGTAAATACCAAGTGACCTGTTAGTGCTGCACGGACTGCAGTTTCTGCGGTTTCATGGTCGCGGATTTCTCCTACCATGATAATATCTGGGTCTTGCCGCAAAATCGCCCGTAAACCAGCCGCAAATGTCATTCCTGCAGCTTCATTAACTTGAGTTTGCGTAATCCGAGGTAAGACGTACTCTACCGGATCTTCTACTGTCACCACATTGACGTTTTCTTTGGCAACACTTTGCAAACTTGTATACAGCGTACTTGTTTTGCCTGAACCTGTGGGACCTGTGAGAATAATCATTCCCTGGGGCTGTTGTAACCAGTTTTTGTAGAGCGATAAGGTTTCTGGAGCAAAGCCTAAGTTATCAATATCAGAAAATGGGTTTTCACGCGGTAGTAAACGAATTACAGCCTTTTCGCCGTTGACACAAGGAAGCGTGCTTACGCGCATATCCATACCCATATCAGCAGCATTTGCTGTCGAATATTTCTCCTCGATCCGTCCATCTTGAGGGCGGCGGCTTTCAGAAATATCCATATTAGACATCACTTTCAAAGCAACAATCACGCGACGACTCTGTTCTGGTGGCAGAGTTGTAATATCACGCAGTACGCCATCAATGCGGTAGCGCACGCGCAATCCTTCTGCAGTTGGTTCAAGATGGATATCACTAGCACGGTTGCGTAACGCACCCGAAAGTAATGTTTTGAGTCGTTCAATTTGGTCAGCTGCCCGCGATAAATTAATCTGCGTCGTCTCTGAGATATTTTCCTGTTCTTGCTCGCCGGTAAGAGGGTTAACTAATGGTGAGGCATTGATGCGATTATTGTTTAGATTTTGGGTATGAAACCAGGTACGATAGCTTTTATCAGAAATCGGAATAATTTTAATTTCGCTGCCTGTACGTTTTGTAATTAGCGCGATCGCATCAGTAGTAATATTGACTGGACTACCGAGATAATAACAACCCCGCCATAGCAATAACGGAATAGTTGGTGGTAACGAAGTTTTATCAGGAAAGTGACGTAAGAACCTATAGCTAACATCTTTATCTAGTAGTTCATAGTTGATATTTCCTTGTTCATCTACCAAGAGTTTCAGTGCTTCGTCGCAAGTGATTTCTTGGTTCTTTAATCTTTGCCAAGTTGAAGTAATACTAGGTAAAGTTTGCATTTTTATATGTATAAATATAGATACTTTGTAAATGTTTAAACTAAGTTTAAAAGAGGTAAATAGAGTCACGAAAAACTAGATTAGGCATTTTACTTGCCCATATTCTAACTTTCATGAATCAATCGAAAATCCACAATAAATCTAGCGCTGTTTGCTCAAAAGTCCAAGCGAAGTTTCACTGATAGCCTATAACCAGCTTTGGATAACTAATAGATATTCTCGGTGAATTTACAGGAAGTTGCCTTTAAAAACACTTTTTAAGAATCGCAGTTTTACACTTGACACTATTGCAGTAAGAATACAGCGATCGCCTAAAAAAAACTCCCTAAAATAAAAAGATTTGGAGCTATAGTAACCCCAAACCTTTTACTAACAATTGAATAAAGCTTACATTGTGAGAGATTGCGGATTTGTCTCAATCAATTTAGCTAAATCTTGTAAAAAGGCAGCAGCATGAGTACCGTAGATAATTCGGTGATCGCAGGTTATATTGACTTGCATCTGTTGCCGAACACCGAACATACCATCGATCGCAACTACTTGCGATTGTGCAGCACCAACTGCGAGAATCGCACCCTGACCAGGGGGCAAAATTGCATCAAAGCGATCTACACCAAACATTCCTAAATTAGACAGCGTAAAAGTACCGCTATTGTATTCTTCAGGTTGTAATTGTTTTAGACGAGCGCGATCGACTAGGGATTTCCAATGACGGGATAACGAATAGATATCAATTTGATCGGCATTTTGCAATACTGGCGTGATTAATCCTCCATCATCCATAGCAACAGCAACAGCAATATTAATCGCACTACGATATTGAATACCTTGCTCTGAGTAGCTGGCATTTACCAGAGGATGTTTTTGCAAAGTAACTGCAACAGCTTTTGCTAAAAGTGCAGTCATCGTGACGCCCTTAGACTTGATCTGTTTATACAGCTTGTCTAGCTCATTGGTAGTAATCGTGTAGCCTACGTGGAAAGTAGGTACTTGTAAACTCGCTACCATGTTCCGCACTACAGCATTTTGCAGTGTATTCAAAGGTACGACTTGACCAGATGCAGCGGTAGCTACTGGGGCTGGGGCTGGAGTCGGTGCAGGCGCACTTTTAACTGTTGGTGTTGGTGCTACAGGAGCCTTAGTTTGAGCTGGTGTTGGTTGTCTACCTGCTGCTGCTTCGATGTCTTGTGCCACAATTCGACCATGAGGACCACTACCTTGCAGATGACTCACATCGACTTTGAGTTCCTTAGCGAGTTTCCGCGCCCGTGGAGATACCATCACTCGTCCAGCACGATGTTCAGCACCGTTTTGGGAAGATCCAGCAGTGTTATCAGCAATTGCAACAGTGGTTGTAACATCTGCGACTTGTCCTGGAGAAGTTGTCGCCTCGGCTGCAGTTGGCGTCTTACCCCCAGATTGAGCTTGCTGTTTAACCGTTTCAATTTCGGCTTCGGTTTCAGCTAAAAGTGCGATCGCCGAACCTACAGGAGCAGTATCTCCTGATTCAACTAAAATTGTCGCGACATAACCTTCATAAAAGGACTCAACATCCATATCAGCTTTGTCGGATTCGACAATCACGACTGTTTCGCCTTTGTCCACTTTGTCACCAGGCGATTTGACCCAAGAGACTATTTTCCCTTCAGTCATTGTCGAACTAAGCGCAGGCATAAATATTTCGTGAATCATGAAGCGAGATCCTGAGAAGAGAAAGTAAAGATTAGTGTGTAGAGGTCAGGGGTCAGGGGTCAGAGGTCAGGGAGTTTAAGAGAGTTATGAGAATTCTTTGTAATTCAAAACGTGCTAAGGCACTGTTACGCTAACAAAATTCACGCATTCAAAACTAATTACTATTCACTAGCCACTCATCACTCACCCCTCACCCTTGATTAAATATCGCCGCGAATTTCTTGGACAACTCCATCACGTAGTAAAATTTCTACTTGCAATTTGCCAATTAGGTTGTCGCCAATTGTAGTGCTAAAAATGCCTTCAATTTGAAATTGGTTGACTTCCTGTTCAAGTTCGAGTAGCTGCACTTGTTGCAGATTTTGCAAGCTTTGATTTTTCTGTTCAAGGAGTTCGCTTTTTTGCTGATTCACTTGCAACTGAATATTTTCAATTTGTTGCAGTGTTTGAGGACCAGGAGGCTGTAAACTCTGCTTTTGAATTTCTGCGATCGCCCGCTGTCCCTGCATTTCCAACTGTTGTAACTGGGTGTCTACAGTATTGATTTGGGCTTGCAGTTGTTGCTGTACTTCTTCTTTCCAGCGGGGAGTCACAACAGCTTTAACATTAACGGCGCGTTTTAAGAGTAACTGTGGTTTGGATGCATCCATAGGATTTTGGCGATCGCGATTATATATTTAAAGTAAAATTAGGCAAACATCTTGTTAATGATATCGCGATAATGTTCTGTCACAACCGGACGTTTAATTTTTAAAGTTTGAGTCATCATGCCATTTTCTAGAGAAAATGGTTCCAAAATCAATTCAAATGAACCAATTCGGTCATCTGGACGATAACCTGGGCGATTTTTGACTTCCCGATTCAGTTCTTGGCGGAGTAAGTTCTGGATTGTTTTACTATTTAAGTCAAGTTCGGTATCGATATTCTGACTAGCAGCCCATTGTTGTAAAGCTTCAAGATTAGGAACAATTAAAGCACCGAGAGATTTTTGATCTTGTCCGACAAGCATAATCTGATCAATATAGGGCGATCGCAAACACGCATCTTCAATCGGTTGTGGTTCAATATTCTCGCCATTCGTCAACACTATCGTATCTTTGGCTCTTCCTGTAATCACTAAATCATCCTCTGGCGTTACCCAACCGAGATCGCCTGTATCAAACCAGCCTTCGGAATCAATTGCTTTCGCTGTGGCTTCGGGATTTTGATAATAACCTTGCATAATTTGAGGTCCCCGCACCATCACTAACCCTCGTTCTCCTTGGGGTAGAGGTTGACGAGTTTCCGGATCGACAATACGCACTTGTGTCCCTGGTAATGGTTGTCCTGATGCGCCTCGTAAGTTCCGCCATTGGCGACGCGCATTTGTCACAGGGGAGGTTTCTGTCAATCCGTACCCTACTAGCACTTCAACACCAATAATTTCAAAAAAGTTTTCGAGGTGCATCGCTAAGGAACCGCCACCGCTAATTACTTGCTTGAGTTGTCCGCCGGTTGCTTCACGAACTTTCTGATAGACTATCTTTTCACCCAAAGAATGAATTGGAGACAATGCAGTTGCTTGCACAGAAGCACTGAGACGTTCTGACATACTAGGATTTAAAGAATTTAAGCTTAACCCATGGACAATTCTACGGGCTTCGACAAACTGCTGACTCTTACTGAGGAAAAAGTCAATTAATCGCTGCTTGTTAGCTGGTTGTTCGCGGAACTGTTTTTTGACTCCTTCATAAATTGATTCCCATAGTCGGGGTACGCCAACCATGTAATTTGGCTTGAATTCGCGAATGTCTTTTTTAACTTGACGGATATTGGTATAGATTTGAGTGCATCCTTGAGAAAGCAAGAAATATTCGCCAGTGCGTTCGTAGACGTGCCAGGTTGGTAAAATGCTGAGGATGCGATCGCCCGCTTGTGGCTGCACAATAGCTCCTAGGGTTTCAACTTGATGCAACAAGTTACCATGTGTAAGCATGACACCCTTGGGTTTACCTGTCGTGCCAGAAGTGTACATCAGTGTTGCCAACGTTTCCCGATTTTGTTGCACTGGCTGTAACGGTTGATTTTCACCCAATGACATAAATTGCGGAAAGTTCAGCACTTTTAACGATGCATCAGCTTCTGGGGCTTCATCTGAGAGTAAAATGATAACTGAAATTGGCAGAGAAGCTAAATCAGCACGGAGTTTTTGTAGTGTCTGCTGATTTTCGACAACTAAGGCGATACTGCCACTATTTTCTAAAATAAATAATAATTCCTGCCGCTCGGCTTGAGAACTCCGGACAACGTTTGCTGCTCCTGATGCAATAATTCCTTGATCGGCAATAAACCAACGTGGGCTATTATCAGCAATTAAAGCGATGCGAGGAGGTACGCCGTTTTGCCCCTCTCCAACTTGTAAAGCTTGTAAAGCTGCTGCAAACTGCTGAATTTGTTGATACAACTGCGTATATGTAATAACAGTTTCTGGCACAGCGTGAGGATCTTGCAGTGCAACTGTCTTGCCAAATCGCTGTTGTGCTAATTGCCAGATTTCTGGCAAAGATTGTACTGAAGAGTAATCTATTAAACGCTTCAAGCAATAGCGTTCTTGTTCCGTAAAATTGTAAGACATATTCGATGCAGGGCGGTTCATTAACGTATCCTCAATCGCCAGATCAATCCGCTACTTTTACAAATTACTCTGCTATCGCCATAATTTCCACAAATTGTAAAGAGATTACAAGATGCTTAAGTCATCGAAAAAAATTGCGATCGCCTTGCATAAGTTGAAAAATACGTTTGACTACTTAAGTAAATGAAATACATAGTACTTCTTAAAAATTGAAGATGACAAGCGTGATTTATCTGATTGATATATCAACTGATTACTATGGCGAAATATATAAATTAGTTTTTTAGAAAACGAAGTGACTATTTATTGTTAAATATAAATAAAAGTGAAGTTTTAACTACTTGTTATTTTGATTTGGAATTCACAATGCGATCGCAAAACTAGCTTCCCAAGAGTCCAGTTATTTACAAAACTTAAATTCAGGTTAGCTTATATCAACTAAAAGAAATTCAAAAGTCGCGATATCATCTGTTGTTTACTTTTTGCTGCAAACTAAAGAAATAAGAAAACCGTTAGTGCGCAACGCTTAATCTTTACATTTGCAACGAGGTATCAAGGCATGAATTTTATCGATTGTGCATTACTCACAGTGTTTAATACCGCAGTATGTATTGCTTTACCTAGGTTGCTTTCAGCAGCACAGACTCCCAAAGCTAAGCGCGGTCGCGAAACACCTCCAACGGAGATTTGTACTGGACAAGCTGTAACAGTGAAAGTACATAGCTTTTCTTAACTGGATTTCAGATTATTCTCTGCGCCAAACACTGCGCACAAGGCGAATCTCATCATAAAGATATTCTCCTCCTAAGTAGTCGCGAATTTGACTCAGGGGTTTATCTCCAAGAATCTGCAAAGCTTGCCGAATTTTCTCTTGATGAGGCAAGGGAACCAAGCAATTTAAATCTACAGGTTGATTTTTCTCTAATAAGTCAGCAAGATGACGCACGATTGTCGTACGACGTAAGTTGCGTTGTTGGGCAATTTCTGCAATGCTTAATCCCTGCTGATGTAACTGCAAAGTCAGTCGTTCAGTTTCTGTAGGTAAGGTATTGGATACCTCGCAATAAGCTTGAATTTCGGCTAAAAACTCAGCACCATAACGGGCAAGTTTATGACTACCCACACCAGAAAGCTGAGCAAATTCAGTTAATGTTTTTGGCTGCTGCGTTGCCATTAGTTTAAGTGTAGAATCGGCAAAAATGACATAAGGAGGAACAGATTGTTCGTCTGCTAACTGTTTGCGTAAGTTGCGTAACCGTTGAAATAGCAACTCTATTTCTGCGACTGCAGAAGTATCTTGAGATTCGGTAGTAGATGCAGGTGTAGTAGCAGTCATTGCAACAAACACAGAACGTTGTCGTCGCATAACTTCCCAACTAAAAGCATTTAGCTTTAAAACAGAATAGCCATCGCTAGTTTGTGCAAGCAAACCTTGATGGAGAAGCGATCGCGCCAATATGCGCCAGTCATCCACGCTGCGCTCTTTGCCAATACCGTATGTAGACAGATTTTGGTGTCCGTTTTGGAGAATCTTGTGATTTTTGGCTCCGCGCAAGACATCGATGATGTAACTCATGCCAAATCTTTCTTTGCAACGCGCAACACAAGAAAGAAACTTCATTGCTTCAATCGTCCAATCTTGCGTTGGTTTGGGGTAACAGCAGTTATCGCAGTTGTCGCACCCTCCTGTAAATCTTTCTCCAAAATAGGCTAGTTGAATTGTGCGACGGCAATCTGTTCCTTCAGCATAATCAATGACTTGACGCAATTGTTGTTTAGCAATCCGCTGTTCTTGAGGATCGGGTTTTTGCGAGATCAGATACTCAATTGTTTTGATATCACCGTAGTTAAGAAACAGCGTACACTTTGCAGGTTCTCCATCGCGTCCTGCACGTCCTGACTCTTGGTAATAGCTTTCTAAGTTGCGTGGTAAGTCGTAGTGAATCACAAACCGTACATCAGGTTTATTAATTCCCATACCAAAGGCAATTGTTGCAACCATGACTTGCACGTCATCGCGAATAAATCTCGTTTGATTCTCAGTACGATCGCGATCGCTTAACCCAGCATGATAAGGTAATGCGGCAATACCATCGTTTTTAAGTTTGAAGGCAATTTCATCAACTCGACGACGGCTCAAACAGTAGATAATTCCTGAACCGGATTGTTGATGAATCAGTTGTAGTAATTGCTGATAGCTTTGTTTTTGCTTCGGCTGAACTTCGTAGAACAGATTTTGGCGGTTGAAGCTGGCAAGATGAATACTAGGTTGAATTAAACCCAACTGTTGAATGATATCTTGGCGTACGCGATCTGTTGCTGTGGCTGTAAGTGCTATCGTAGGTACGCCAGAAAAGCGTTGGCGCAGTTGTTTGAGCTGTCGATATTCTGGGCGAAAGTCATGTCCCCATTCAGATACACAATGCGCTTCATCAATTGCAAATGCAGCAATGCCAATTTGATGATGAACTAAATCGAGAAGTGGGAGAAACTTTTCACTGAGTAAGCGTTCGGGTGCGATATAGAGCAGTTTCACTTTACCACTGAGAATTGCTTGTTCGCGCGATCGCACTTGATATCCACTCAAGCTGCTATTGATGAACGTTGCGCCAATACCATTATCTTGCAATGCTTGTACTTGATCTTGCATCAAGGCAATCAAAGGAGACACAACGACAGTTAAACCTTTTTTTAAAAGTGCTGGTAGCTGAAAACACAGCGATTTACCGCCACCAGTAGGCATGACAACAAGTAAATCTCGATTTTGCAGCGCTTGTTCTACGATATATTGTTGCCCTGGGCGAAAGCTGTCGTAACCGAAATAATGTTTTAAAGCACTTTCTAAGGATGACAATTGAGGCATAGTAAATGTAGTCAAGGCTGCTATTTATATTTTCGCCGCATAATAAGGGTTAGATCCACTTCTTAATCAAAGAATCATATGCCAAAAGCAATCTGGAATGGGGCTATTTTAGCCGAAAGCGATCGCACTGAAGTTGTCGAAGGCAATCACTATTTTCCACCTGACAGCATCAATAAAGAGTATTTTAAAGACTCTTCTACTCACACAAGCTGCCCTTGGAAAGGCTTAGCAAGTTACTACAGCATTGAAGTTGATGGACAAGTCAATAAAGATGCTGCGTGGTATTATCCTGATGCCAAGGAGAAAGCAAAGAACATCGAAGGCTATATTGCCTTTTGGCGCGGTGTTAAAGTCGAATCTTAGTATTTAAGCTGTGGGGTAGGTATTTTGCCTGCCCATTAGCTGTTTTGAAGTATTTTAACAATTTCCGCTAAAGTTTCTTCAACTGAACGCGGTTGCCAACCTAATTGTTGACGGGCTTTAGTAGCATCAACACGGACGCAGCGATCGTAAATGTAGTGAACGCGTTCGCGACTTAAAGGTGGTTGCCATTTTAATACACGCCCGATGGGATCGAGAAGATTTCCTGCTAGCTGAACAACAGATTTGGGGGCTTCTTTAGGAACAGATATTCCGGTTTGTTGACTCAAGAATTCAAACATTTCCCGCGTAGAAAGTTCTCCAGCCGAAATAATATAGTGTTCTCCTGAAGGACTTTTCTCAGCAGCTAGTAGCATCGCATCAACTAAGTCATCAACATGAACAATACCCGTGATGCGATCGCCTCCTGCCCATAACTTTAAGCGACCTTTGAGAAATTGCTGTAATACTGGACCAAAATGCGGATCGTCTGCACCAAAGATTCCTGATGGTAAAATACTAACTACAGGAAGACCTTGAGAGGCAAACTCATCAACAATCTGCTGTGCTTGGTATTTTGTGCGATCGTATGCGGAGGAGAAATCAGTTTGTCGACGTTGAAATGTCTCATCAACAACTTCACCTTTGGTATCGCCAAAAATGCCAATCGTACTGCAATAAACAATTTTTGATACCCCTGATGCTTGGGCAACTTCCATGACTGCGAGGGTTCCTTCAACATTAACGCGCTGCATTTTGTCATCATCAACTAACCCTAATTCAACGTAAGCAGCAGTATGAAATACCGTATCAACACCTTGCATTGCACTTTGCAAAGCTTTGCGATCAGTAATGTCACCGTAGACTAGTTGCAACTTAGAATCGGCTAAACGGGATAAGTTACTTGACTTGCGCACTAAGCCGACAACTTGTGCGCCACGTTGTTCTAAAGCTTGAACTAAGTGAGAACCAGTAAAGCCATTGCTTCCTGTGACAAGTGCCTTCATAGGGCTTTTTCGTAAATCCGATACGTTTTATATATTTTGCCACCTGCGGCTTCAATCAATTTACGCGATGGGTAATTATCTTCGTACACCCAAGATAATTCCGCACGTTTGTAAGGTTTTCCTTTTTGAATTCCTCCTTGCATTCCGAGATAAATTAAAGCCAAAGGTACCATTTTCAAACGATACTCTGGCAGCGAGCAAATTGTAATCACTCGCCCTTGATCAATTTGACGACGATACCAGAGAAACTTGAGAATTCCCAACCAGTTTAATTTACCGTTGACGTGCTTCAGGGGAATGTTGTAATCAGGTAAACCCATGAAAAAGCCGATCATCTCGCCGTTATATTCTGCGATTGGGAACACATCAGGATCGACAATGCTTTGTAACTCTTTGGCTTCTTCCAGGAATTCGGCTTCGCTGCGGGGTGTAGAACTCCAGCTATGCGCAAATGCACGATTGAACAGGTGATAAATAGCGATCGCATCTTTCTCAAATTTTTCCCCCTTGGTGTTAATCGGGCGAAAATTAACACCTGATTTACCAGCAACACGGTGCGCTTTTTCAAACTCTTTGGGTAAAGGTTTATCTAAAGGAAAATCATACGCGTATGCATCTTTCGCTTTGTGCCATCCATCACGTTCAATAAACTCTGGGTAGTATGGCGGATTATATGGCATCATGACTAGCGGTGGAGAGTCAAAACCATCGACTAAAAAGAAGCAACGGTTATGCGTTGATAGATCGATAGGACCTCTAGCACGTTTCATTCCTTGCTTGCGCAACCACTCACTTGCTGCTGCTAACAATGCTTGCGCCACTTCAAAATCTGGAATGCATTCAAAATAGCCAATTAACCCAATACTTTCACCTTCGCGTTCAATCAAGCGCTGATTGACTGCGGCGACAATTCTACCTAAAGGTTGAGGGTTTTCTGTATCTTGGGATAGGGCAACAAACTGTTGCAGTTTTCCATACTGAGAGAAAGGATAATCGGAAGTAAATTCCTTCGCAATACTACTGCGAATTGGTGGTATCCAATACTGATTGTTGGCATGTATCTTTGCTGGCACATCCAAGAAGGTTTCTCTATCTTCTGGAGTCGTTACAGCACGAACCTGAAAATTTATTGATTGTGTAAGCACTTTGATTTTACCTAGCAATTAGTAGGCTAACAGCCAAAAATATTAAGCACTGAGCGTTGGTTTATAAAATAGATCTCTGGTAGCTACCATACCTGCAACTAAGCGATCCATCTCCTCCCGCGAATGCAAAGCATTGACAGTGATTCGCAAACGGGGTTTAGCAATAAACCAGATTGGAGATACCCATAGCCCATAGTTATGCATCAATTGCCGAGCAAAGATTTTCGGATTGATTTCAGATTGTAAGATAACAGGAACAACATTTGTTTCACCGAGCGCCACAAAATCATGCTCTGTAAGACGCGATCGCAAATATTGCGTATTGTCTTGCAGTTTCTGCACCAATTCAGGGCGTTGGCGTACTTGGCGAAGACTTTCTAATGCTGCAGCTGTTAAGGGTGGTGAGAGTGAAATTGTGCCAATTGACGTTGGTGACACGTTCAGGAGTGGTTTTAACTCAGCAACATGAGTGCTAATTGCGGCTCCTGCTGAGGCAGCAAATTTAGAGAAAGTCGTCATAATTATTGGGACTACGCCGCGTTCAATTGCCTGCGAGGGTAAAATACCAAAATGCTCATAAATCCCACGTCCTGTAGCTCCTAATGCACCGCTAGCATGAGCTTCATCCATTAATAGGACACTACCTTCATAGTGGTGGAGCACATTGAGCATATCGGGTAGTGGAGCAATATCGCCATCCATTGAGAATACTGCATCAGAGACGACTAAAATGCGATCGCCTGGTCGAGCATAGCGCTGTAACTTACGCCGCAAGTCCTCCATATCGCAATGACGGTAAGCTTTGACGCGCACTTGCGGGCTGTGACTAAACACTTTCCCTGAACGAGTTCCTGCATTAACAACGGCAGAAACAATACAGCCGTGATTCAGCACATCGGTGAGAATTAGCGTTTCACGGGTGTTTTGAAATCCTGGTACTGGAATTGCGAGGTGACAAAAGGCATCCATCATTGCTTGCATTGCCATCCACGCATTAAGAAATAACTGTGTATGCGGTAAATGCTTGAATGCAGATATTTCTTCTTCTAACTGTTGATGTAACGTGATACGCCCACTTAAAACTGATGTAGAACTATTTGATGTGCCATACTGAAGGATTGCATCAATCGCAGCTTGTTTAACCGCCTCGCATTGTACGAGTCCTAAAACGTCATTTGTGCAGAAAGTAAGAACTGTTTGTCTCTCACCTGTGTCTGCATCAGAAATCTCAACAAGATTACCTTGCTTATGATGACAAATGTACTCGTCGGGATCGAGTCCGCTTTCGTACCACCGCTGAACGTATTCTTTAATAACTTGCACTAATCTACTCCCCTCACCTTTATCCCAGATAGCTTATCCTGTTTGAATTAAGAAAATGTTGCCTTTGGTTAGGTAGTTAACGCTATCCAGGTTTAAAAAACCGTAGCATAGGACAAAAAGTAATAGTTTTTATGAATAAATTGTTAAGAACCGCTAGTAAGATTGGTAATTGATTCTTTCTCCTGACGTTGTAGGGACGATTGTATAGATTTTTGCATAAATTGTTCATGTTGCCGGATAATTAGTCGTTGAATAGCAATAATTGCTGGATTAATTTCTACATATCTGCGTTGAGGATTCACGAGATAGTTACGTTGCTCGCTTTCGATCATTTCAATGTCTTGCGCCAGAAACTTAGATAATACAAAGCGCTGAAGTAGAGGTATTAGTAATGGTTTGATAGGTTCTAGTACCCATTGTGGGAGGCGGACTTTGAAAAAGAATAGAGCAAATGAGCGACTTTCATTGCGATCTATCGGTAAGCGCATCAAGTACAAAGAAGAGACTCCTTGGAGTGAAGTGGCATAGTGTGGATAGCGATACTCTACTGTAATGGGCAACGTAGTTACAGTATCGGCGCGATCGCTTAAACCAAGAAACTTTGCCATGTGTCCTTTGTAGGAAACGTTGTATTCAGCGCGAACGGAAGTTTCAGTTTCTTTAAGACTAATTAAAACTGGGTCGAACCAGCCTTGTAATCCCTGATGCAAAAATCCATGAAACACATCCATCGTGTTTTCGTTGCAGATAGAAAAATGTGCTTGAAAATGAGCAGAAATTGGGACTACTAACCACTCACTTTCGGAAAACTCTGGAATATAGGGAATTTGACAAGATGCAGCCAGCTTTGGTTCCCCAGGAAAAATCCAAATTAAATTATATTTTTCTTGAATGCGATAACTGCGAACGGTTGCACGCGGTAATTTTTGTTTTTCTGGCAAGTAAGGAATTTTTACACAACTTCCTTCACCATCAAATTCCCAGCCGTGGTAAGCACAAGCAAGGTTACAACCGTGAACTTTACCTTTGTGTAAAGCAACGCCTTTGTGCGGACAAAAATCTTCTAGTGCATGCAGTTGACCGTTGATATCGCGGTAAATGGCGATCGCCTGCTGCCAGATGACGACAGATATAATTTCTCCAGGCTTGAGTTGATTTGCCCAACCTACCGCATACCAGTGATTCGGGTTAATTCCTACCTCACGGACAGCATTTTGCACAGTGTGGCTTGTGAGTGTTGTCGCCAGTTCCATAGACGAGTGCTGTTGGCTGTGTATGTGACAATATTTAGCCTCTCGCTGACTGAAAGTCAATCAGTTTTGGATTATTTACAACATTGCTGGAAGAACAACTTATTCATCAGGCGTGACTTCTAAAGATGCGATTGATTTCAATCAAATACACAACGCGATCGCAGTCTTGATTCCAAATAATGAGCAAATGTGGCAACTTATACCAGGTCATAAAAAAATTTGAGTTTTTACCTAGCAGGAGTGCGAGAGACATCACAAGGTGCATGAAAATTTAGTGATGTGAAGGAATTGGTCAGTTGGTTAATACTGATGCCTATCAATTTGACTCATCTATTGCAAGGTCAGTGTTGTGCAAGGTGTTTTCAGCATATTTACTGGACACACAAGCAATAGTTAAAGTGCTTGAAAGCACGTCAGGCTGAGTATTTACGAACACTGGAGCAGTAAGTTAATATCATCACAGTAATAAAGTCTAGTGGTACAAAAACCAAGTTTTGTATTAGGTAAGCCACTTTCTGCTGAGGTGCGTCTTCTGGAGGTATTTTGACATCTGCTCCCCTACCGCATAATGAATCAGAGCGCATAGAAGCACTACGTCGCTACAAGATCCTTGATACGCCCCCAGAAGAATCATTTGATCGCATCACAGCCTTGGCAGCACGATTGTTCAATGTACCTGTTGCCTTAGTTTCCTTTGTAGATGAGTTTCGTGCTTGGTTTAAATCTTCCTATGGCTTTGATTCACAGCAGATTTCTCGCCAAGATACGATTTGTAGTATCGCTGTCTTATCTAATGAAGTTTTTGTAGTTCCAGACACTAGAGAAGATCCGCGATTTGCTTGCAAAGATTTTGCCTTATGCGAAGAAACAGGAATTCGCTTTTATGCAGGTGCTCCGCTCATAACCAATGATGGCTTTAATCTAGGCACAATCTGTTTAGTTGATCGCAAGCCACGTCACGATTTTAATCTGCAACAGCAAGCAACCCTTGCTGACCTAGCTGCGATTGTTGTTGATGAATTAGAGTTGCGCTTTGCTGCCCATAAAGTCTCTCAAATGGATACTGCCTTGTTAGAAGTGACTGAGGGAGTTTCGGCTGCAACAGGGGAAGCATTTTTTGCTTCACTAGTTAAACATTTAACTCAAGCATTAGGAGTAGAGTATGCATTTGTTGGTGAATTAGTCGAGCAAGAGGAGAAACAGACAATCAGGACGATCGCTATCTACGCTCAAAATGAAATTACCGACAATATTGAGTATTCTTTGCTCAATACACCTTGCCAACACGTCATTCAACTCAAAAAGCCCTGCTGCTATCCACGTAATATTCAAGCAGAGTTTCCTGATAATTATTTACTAGCACAGATGAAGGTTGACAGCTATTTTGCGACTCCGCTGTTAGATTCTGCTGGCAGAGTGCTAGGATTGCTGGGAATTATGGCTTGCAAACCGCTAGAAAACATTTATTTAGCACAACCGCTTTTGACTATCTTTGCAACACGCGCAACCGCAGAATTAGAGCGCACCCACCTACTCAACCGCGAACGACACCATACCAGACAATTACATGGATTAACTGAGGCAGCACTTGCAATCAACTCAGCACTTTCGGTGGAAGAAGTGCTACAAGTGATTACAGAACAGGCACGTAGTATTATCGGCGCGCATCAGTCGGTTACAAGCATGAGTGTGAATCAAAACTGGCCACAGGCAATTAATGCTGTTTCGCTTTCTCAAAAGTACGCACAGTGGCGCAGTTATGATCAGAAACCGGATGGCTCAGGAATTTATGCGTGTGTTTGTCATATAAATCGTCCCATGCGAATGACGCAAGCTGAACTAGAAGTACATCCTCGCTGGCAAGGATTTGGAAGACACGCGGCGGAACATCCGCCGATGCGAGGTTGGCTAGCAGCACCACTAACTGGACGCGATGGATATAACATTGGCTTAATTCAGTTGTCTGATAAGTATATTGGCGAGTTTACTCAAGAAGATGAAGCAATTATTGTGCAGTTAGCTCAGATGGCGTCGGTAGCTGTTGAAAATGCTAGGTTATACGCAGCTGAACAACAAGCACGTACCCAAGCGGAAACGGCAAATCGGCTCAAAGATGAATTTCTTGCGGTACTTTCTCACGAATTGCGATCGCCACTTAATCCAATCTTAGGTTGGTCAAAGCTATTGTTAACACATAATTTCGACGCCACAAAAACTCACTATGCATTGGAAACCATTGAACGCAACGCCAAGTTACAGTCACAACTGATCGAAGACTTACTCGATGTATCGCGGATTCTCCGTGGTAAACTTAGCTTAAATATCACTTCTGTAGACCTTGCTACTGTAATTACAGCTGCGATTGAAACAGTACGCCTAGCAGCAGAAGCTAAAGCAATTGAGCTAATCATAGATTTTGAATTGATCCAAGTATGGGGAGATGCGAATCGCTTGCAGCAAGTTGTTTGGAACCTGCTTTCAAATGCTGTGAAGTTTACGCCTGTAGGTGGACGAGTAGAGGTTAAGTTGGACGGTGTGTTCTCAGATTTGAATTCTGAGTCAGATGCCGAATATTTAATTCAAAACTCTTTACGAGATCCAAATCAAAGTTTTGCTCGAATTTGCGTCAGTGATACTGGTAGAGGCATTGATCCTGAGTTCTTACCTTTTGTATTTGATTATTTTCGCCAAGCAGATAGCACAACAACAAGATCTTTTGGCGGTTTAGGACTAGGACTAGCGATCGTGCGTTACTTGGTAGAGCTACACGGAGGCACAGTCCAGGCAGAAAGTCAAGGGGCAGGACAAGGGGCAATCTTTAAAGTCATACTTCCTTTGGGTTCTGTCGCCACGCCAAGCTGCGAGCAGCAGACAAGCGATGAAGATATGCCAACGCTGCAAGGAATTAAGGTACTCGTTGTTGATGATGAAGAAGACACTCGTGATTTGATTGTCTTTGTCCTTGAAGAGTATGGAGCTACCGTGTGCGCTGTTGCTTCTGCTACAGAAGCTATTGAGATATTTACGCAGAAGCAAACTGATATTCTCTTAAGTGATATTGGAATGCCCGAAATGGATGGTTATACATTAATTCGGACACTGCGATCGCTTCCTCAAGCAGAAGGTAGTGAGATTGCAGCGATCGCACTGACTGCGTATGCTGGTGAAACGAACCATCAACAAATCCTTGCAGCTGGCTTTCAAAAACACCTTGCTAAGCCCGTCGAACCAGAAGAGTTAGTTAAAGCGATCGCCCAACTTGTGAAGTAGCTATTAACGACTTAATCCCACAAGCGCCGTCCTTCACGTCCGTTGAGTCTATTGTGAGAGTCTTGTAATAAGGTAGGAATATCAAGCTGTTCTGGACAACGTGGCAAACAATCTCCGCACTCAGTACAACGGTTTGCTTTCATTCCAGGAAACCAGTGTCCGGCATTTTCAAACATTCCATAACGATATTTGCCGTATTCAACCATATCGTAAGCAATAGCAAGATTACGCAGGCGCAAAACCTCAGGAATGTGAATCGTCTCAGGACAAGGTAAACATTCATAGCATTGGCTACAGCGATCGCTGCCTAAAGCATCTTTTTGAGTCTCCAAACGCTGTAATACAGCAATTTCTTCTGGTGTTAAAGCCTCTGTGCGATCGCTCACGCTTAAAGGTGCTGTCAGTTCTGTTGCGCTTGCTGCGCCTACACTTAAAGTGGTGATGCGAGGATCTTGAAGTAAAAAGCGATAGTTTAACTCTAGCGGGGAAAAAGGTTGACACAACGCTTGTAATTTTGGGGATGGTGTGTACAGTAGTCCCCCTTTATCAGCTGGTGAAATAATAAAAACTCCCATGTCTTTTTGCGCTGCAAGTGCGATCGCCGCTGCGTTGCGCTGAAAAAAATAGTAATAATGCAGATTGACAAATTCAAACAAATCTGTACTAACTACCGCTAAAACAATCTCTAACGGTGCATGGGTAGAAAAGCCAACATGACGTACTCTACCATCGGCAATAGCCTGATGGACTGCTGGCATACAACCTGAAATGAATTTGAGATGTTCCCAAGTATTGATGCCATGAAGTGCAAGACAATCTAAATAATCTAACCCTAAACGTGCGAGTGATTCATCTATAGCTCGCTGCATACTGTCTGCATCAAGTGTTGGGGCAATTTTAGTGGTAATGTGTAATTGCGATCGCGTTTTTGGTAATCCAGCTTTAATTGCTGCACCTAGATACTGCTCACTTTTTCCGTAACCTCTGGCAGTTTCTAAGTGATTAACACCTTGCAACACTGCTTGATATACTGTTTGTCTTGCGTTTTCCTCAGAAGCCACATAGCGCATCGTTCCCAAGGAGAACACAGATAAATTTAGGTTTGTTTTGCCAAAGCGGCGATAGCGCATTTTAACCAAGGAGTTAGGGGCGAGGGGTGAGGGGTGAGTAATTAGTGGCTAGTGGCTAGTGGGAGAGTGGGAGCGTTGTAGAGTTGGCAAGTGGGCGAGATTGAGAAATTTAATTGCTTTTTCCCTCATACCCTCATACCCTCCTACCCAACTACGCAACTACCCGCTACTCCTCTGCTTTTTTCTAACTTTCGCCCATAAAGCCTCCTCCCTTAATTAAATCTTCGGGGCGGAGATTGGCAAGGAATTCACGGAAAGCTTCTTGTTCAGCTTCATCCGCGTCGCGATCAACTGGAATCGAGGCATCAGCCACAACTTCTTCCATCACCCAAATAGGGCTATTAGTGCGAAGCGCGATCGCGATCGCATCACTTGGACGGGCATCGATCTCTTTTTTGACCTCACCCTGGCGAACTGTCAGCACTGCATAAAAGGTACCATCTTGAATTGCATTAATCACAATCCGCTCTAAAGTCATGCCCCACGCTTCCAAAATATTAGTGATTAAATCATGCGTTAGAGGACGTGGAGGCTTTTGATTTTCCAATGCACCAATAATTGCTTTTGCCTGATCTTGGTTGATGTAAATTGGTAAAGCACGGCGCTCTTGACCATCTTTCAAAAGCACGATGGGGCTGCGGTTTACGGCATCTATTGCAATGCCAGCGACTCTCATTTCAATCATTGGCGTAGCCTCTAGAATCCTTGGTCATAGCAGTCAGAAGGAAACACATAAATGTCTATCTATATACTTCTATTTTTGGCTGCCACAGCACTAATTGCCCTACTTATAGAGAAATTAGGTAGCAATACTCTGCTAAGTCATACCAACATGGATAAGTTAAAAATGTACTTATCCCAAGTATGCCCTGATATTGATGTAGATAGATTAAACTAACTTTGACAATATATAAGTGAGGTAAAGTGACAGAAAAGCAGTGAGTGAGTAAACACAAGATAATTTCTAACTGCTACCCATTCCTAACCCTTAAGTTATGTTCATTTTCGCTCACGTTCTAAGCAGCTTGTCAAAATTTATACTTGCTTCATCCATATTCGTTACAATTAACATTTTTTTATAAAAACTATGTTTACAGGGTTAATTCAAGCTTTAGGAACAATGCGACCATTGGGAGGCGATCGCTTTTCAATTACTTGTCGCAACAGTAGTGACGCTATTCTACAGGATCTTGCTGCGGGTGATAGTGTTGCTGTAGATGGCGTGTGTTTGACTGTTACAGACGTATTACCGCAAGGTTTCGTCGCAACTGCGTCTCCAGAAACACTGCGACGCACAACTATTGGTCAACAATTTGATCGCCTTGTCAATCTCGAAACAGCATTACGTGTTGGGAGCAAATTAGGCGGACATTTTGTCATGGGTCATGTTGATGGTGTAGGGTGTTTGCAAACTGTTGAGCAAACTGCGACTTCGTGGGAAATGGCATTTACTGCACCGGATGCGATCGCCCGTTATATTGTACCTAAAGGGAGTATTGCTGTTAACGGTGTTAGCTTAACAATTGCGGACTGGAATCCAGCAATCAATTTATTTAAGGTGGCGGTAATTCCACTGTCTTATGCTGAAACTAACTTGCAATATCTCCACATTGGGGATTGGGTAAATTTAGAAGCAGATATTTTAGGCAAATACGTGGAGAAGTTAATTCAATCTGGGACTCATCGTGGTGTAGATGCTGCGCTTGATGCTGTAACACCTGCCTTTCTAGCAGAAAATGGTTATTTGTAGATTGGGTAATGGGTAATGGGTAATAGGTAATAGATCATTCTTGCCAATGACCAATGACCAGTTACCAATTACCAACTTAGTTTCTGTCTGCGGCACACTAGAGAAAATAAACATCATAATTTAACTTATGCAGACACTGGAAAAAACCCATCCCAAACTACAAGAACTAAAAACCCGTTTAAGTGAAATCAATGACCTTGAATCAGCTGCATCACTGCTTTACTGGGATCAAGCAACATATATGCCACCTGGAGGTGCAGCTGCGCGGGGGCGTCAACTTGCAACACTAAGACAGATTGCCCATACAAAATTTATTGACCCTACAATTGGGCAACTTCTGGAAGATTTAAGCTCGTATGAATCAAGTTTACCAGAGGATTCAGATGAAGCAAGCTTAATTCGTGTAACTCGCCGCGATTACGAACGCGCCATCAAAATTCCTGCTGACTTTACCGCAAGATTTTCTCAACATTCTACGGAAACTTATGAAGTGTGGGCAAAAGCGCGGAGTGCAAATGATTTTGCTACTATTCATCCCTATCTAGAAAAAACGCTAGAACTCAGTCGGGAACTGGCTAATTTCTTTCCTGGCTACGAACATATTGCCGATCCTCTCATTGAGGAAGCCGATTATGGTATGAAAGCAACGAGTGTTAGGCATCTTTTTGCCCAACTACGCCAGCAACTTGTCCCAATTGTGGAAGCTATTTCCGCGCAATCTGCTACTGATGCTTCGTGTTTGCATCAGCATTTTCCTGAAGCTGAACAGATCGCATTTAGCTTGAAGGTGATTGAAAAACTCGGTTACGACTTTCAACGTGGGCGACAAGATAAAACGTTGCATCCGTTCATGACGAAGTTCTCCACTGGAGATGTGCGAATTACGACGCGGATTCGTGAAAATGACTTGAATGAAGGACTATTTAGTACAATTCATGAAACGGGTCATGCCTTATACGAGCAAGGGGTGAATCGTGATTTTGAAGCCACTCCTTTAGCGGGTGGAACTTCTTCGGGAGTGCATGAAAGTCAATCGCGGTTATGGGAAAACATGGTGGGGCGTAGCCGTCATTTTTGGCGGTTTTTCTATCCACAACTACAATCGCAGTTTCCTACTCAAATGCGTGATGTTCCCTTAGAGACATTTTATCGGGCGATTAATAAGGTAGAGCGATCGCTCATTCGCACTGATGCGGATGAAGTTACATATAATCTTCATGTGATGATTCGCTTTGACCTAGAGTTACAACTCCTCGAAGGAACTTTAACAGTACGCGATTTACCTGAGGCTTGGAATGAGCGCTATCGTAGTGACTTAGGTATTGTGCCTCCTAATGATAGCAATGGCGTTTTACAAGATGTCCATTGGTACGGTGGCATGATTGGAGGAATGTTTCAAGGTTACACGCTGGGTAACTTGATGAGTGCACAATTTTTCCAAGCCGCTTTACAAAATCATCCTCAAATTTCTACCGAAATTGAGCAAGGTAATTTTGATACATTGCATAATTGGTTGAAAGCAAATATTTATCTACATGGACGTAAGTATACTGCAGCAGAAATTGTAGAACGTGCAACAGGAAAAGTGTTAAGTATTGAACCGTTTATTCTTTATATACGCCGTAAATTCGGTGAATTGTACTCTTTGTAACAAGTCTTGCCGTACCAGTCACATTACAGTGGAATGTAGGCGAAATCTGATTAAGTTATTTCGCCTATTTTCTGAATTAATACTAAAAAATAATGTTATACAAAGTAGCTTATGTTACTCAGTACCGCGAATAGTATCAGTTGCAAAAGTAAAAATTGAGAGAAACATTTGTACTACTAAAAAGTCTCATTGATTGTGGGTTGTAGAGGGGCAGGCGATCGCATTACTTTCCAAGTTTGGATAAGAAACAAGCTGAAAATTTTTTCATTTAGTTGCTATAAAGGTAATGTTTCAATGTAGGGAATGCTCATGTCGGAGTTAATCCAAGCTGTTATCAATAGTGAAGAGAAAAGCGATCTACGCTCGTTTATTAGTGAAATTCGCCATCAGGAAAAGCGTTATTTATTACGTAACGATATTCTGAGTGCCTATGCAGAATATTGCGAGAAGCATCAAAAATCAGGAGACTTTATTCAGTCTTCCAACTTGAGCAAATTAATCTACTATACTCAAGAAATTCTACAAGAAGATGGTAATCTGTGCTTGATCATTCGCCCAAAAATTGCAAGTCAAGAAGTTTATCGGTTAACTGACGATCTTAACGCTGAGGAACTAACAGTACAAGAACTGTTGGATGTACGCGATCGCTTTGTAAATCGTTACCATCCTAATGAAGGCGATATTTTAGAACTGGATTTTCAGCCGTTTTACGATTACTCCCCTGCAATTCGCGACCCCAAAAATATTGGTAAAGGCGTACAATATCTTAACCGTTATTTATCAAGTAAACTTTTCCAAGATCCACGACAATGGCTAGAGAGTTTGTTTGACTTTCTGCGCTTGCATCAGTATGAAGGTAGTCAACTACTGATCAACGGGCAAATTCAATCACAGCAACAACTTTCAGATCAGATCAAAAAAGCATTGACCTATGTTGGTAAACTAGATAGCGAAGAACCCTACGAGAAATTTCGCTATGCATTGCAACCAATGGGCTTTGAACCTGGTTGGGGGAATACTGCAGGTCGAGTTGCAGAAACTTTAGAAATCCTCGATGAATTGATTGACTCTCCAGACCACCAAACACTGGAAGCTTTCATTTCTCGTATTCCTATGGTGTTTAAGATCGTGTTGGTGTCCGCCCACGGTTGGTTTGGTCAAGAGGGAGTTTTAGGAAGACCTGACACTGGTGGTCAAGTTGTTTATGTCCTTGACCAAGCAAGAAGTTTAGAAAAACAGTTACAAGAAGATACGACACTTGCTGGATTAGATGTTCTCAACGTCCAGCCAAAAGTGATTATCCTCAGCCGATTGATTCCAAATAGCGATGGAACTTTGTGTAACCAGCGTCTAGAAAAAGTCTATGGCACAGAGAATGCTTGGATTTTGCGCGTACCGTTACGCGAATTCAATCCTAAAATGACACAAAACTGGATTTCGCGCTTTGAGTTTTGGCCTTATTTAGAAACCTTCGCGATTGATTCTGAAAAAGAACTGCGATCCGAGTTACGCGGTAATCCAGATTTAATTATTGGTAACTACACCGATGGCAATCTGGTAGCATTTTTACTTGCTCGCCGAATGAAGGTAACGCAGTGTAATATTGCTCATGCCTTAGAGAAGTCGAAGTATTTGTTTAGTAACTTGTACTGGCAAGACTTAGAAGATAAATACCATTTTTCCCTACAGTTCACCGCTGATTTGATCGCAATGAACGCGGCTAATTTTATCATCAGCAGCACGTATCAAGAAATTGTCGGGACACCTGATAGTGTGGGACAGTACGAGTCATACAAATGTTTTACAATGCCAGAGTTGTATCACGTTGTCAGTGGCATTGAGTTATTTAGTCCCAAGTTCAACGTAGTACCTCCTGGAGTTAACGA
Organism: Gloeocapsopsis sp. IPPAS B-1203; assembly: GCF_002749975.1. NCBI lineage: Bacteria > Bacillati > Cyanobacteriota > Cyanophyceae > Chroococcidiopsidales > Chroococcidiopsidaceae > Gloeocapsopsis > Gloeocapsopsis sp. IPPAS B-1203. The sequence continues at coordinate 91,323 of NZ_PEIG01000012.1, forward strand.
GACATACTATTTCCCGTACTCGCGTTGGGACGATCGCACTGAAAGCGATCGCAACCGCATGGAAGATTTGCTGTTTACCCAAGAAGATCCCAGTCAAATCTTCGGTAAACTTGACGATCCTACCAAGCGCCCCATTTTTTCGATGGCGCGTCTCGACCGCATTAAAAACCTCACTGGTTTAGCAGAATGCTTCGGTAAGAGTCCAGAATTACAAGAACGCTGTAACTTAATCTTAGTTGCAGGTAAGTTGCGTGTAGAAGAATCGGGCGACAACGAAGAACGTGACGAAATTGAGAAGCTTTACGGAATCATTGACCAATACAATCTACATGGTAAGTTTCGTTGGTTAGGAGTAAGGCTTTCTAAAACTGACTCTGGTGAAATTTATCGCGTGATTGCCGATCATCAAGGAATTTTTGTTCAACCAGCTTTGTTTGAAGCGTTTGGTTTGACGATTCTAGAAGCAATGATTTCGGGATTACCAACGTTTGCAACGCAGTTTGGCGGTCCTTTGGAAATTATTCACGATAAAGTGAATGGTTTTTACATCAACCCCACACATTTAGAGGAAACTGCAGAGAAAATCCTTGATTTTGTCAGTAAGTGTGAACAAAACCCTAACTATTGGTACGAAATTTCTACACGAGCAATGGATCGAGTTTACAGTACCTACACCTGGAAAATTCACACAACAAGGTTGCTATCTCTAGCAAGAATCTACGGTTTCTGGAACTTTACTTCTAAGGAAAACCGCGAAGATTTACTGCGTTACCTTGAGGCACTATTCTATCTGATTTACAAGCCTAGAGCGCAACAACTGCTAGATCAGCATATGTATCGTTAGAGAGTGACTAGTAGTTAGTGGCTAGTGAAGGAGTGGGAGAGTAGGAGTGTGGGAGAGATTTGATGATTATTGCTCTTTACTACCCTCCTACCCTCGTACCCTCTGCGTCTCTTATCTCTATCCAATTCCGTCGATGATGGGGTGGAAGTAGAAAGCGAGTCCCAGTACTGTGTAGGTTGCAAGGAGTAATGTACCTTCTAGCCAATTAGAACGACCGTCAGAACTGATGGAATTGGCAATAAGAACTGATACAGCAACAGCGACAAGTTCAAATGGGTTGAAGTCTAAATCCATTGGTTGACCGAACAACCAGCCAACTAACACTAACACTGGGGCGACAAACAGTGCTATTTGCAAACTTGACCCGACAGCAACAGAAAGTGATAGATCCATTTTGTTTTTCATTGCTACGGTAACTGCGGTAGCGTGTTCTGCGGCGTTACCGATGATTGGAACGAGGATGACCCCTGTAAAAAGTGCAGTTAGTCCGAGTTGTGATGTAGCAACTTCAAGAGAATCTACTAAAAATTCTGATTCGATTGCAACTAAGACTGTTGCTGCAAACAAAACGCCAACCCATAACCACAAGTTGGGCTTCTCAATATGTGCTTCTGATTCGATTTCTGCAACACCCACATCGTAGAGATAGGAATGCGTTTTCATGGAAAAAATCAATGTGAGTGCATATACTAGCATCAACACTATAGCTACTGCGATTGAAAGATTTTGGATAGTGGTTTCGGTAATTCCACTTGAGGTAATGTCAACTGCGGTTGGTACCAAAATGGCAATAACAGCTAAGTTCATCGACGCTGCGTTGACTCGCGCTATGACGGGTTGAAATTCTTGTTCTTTGTGGCGCAAACCTCCAAGTAGCATCGAAAGCCCCATGACTAGCAGTAAATTGCCAATAATTGAACCTGTAATACTTGCCTTAACAATATCAACAAGACCTGATCTCAAAGCAATCAACGCAATGATTAGTTCAGTTGCGTTACCAAATGTGGCATTGAGTAATCCTCCTAGAATTGGTCCTACCACCACAGCAATTTCTTCAGTAGCAGTACCCATCCACGCGGCTAATGGCAAAATTGCGAGTCCAGAGATGATAAAAACTGCTAACTCACCCCATTCTAAAAAGTGTGCGGCAAAAGAAATTGGCACAAATAGCAGCAGAACTGAAAACAGAATATTTTTAACTGACATTTTCAACTTTGAGCAAGGGTAATCGTTACAGACAGTCAACGCGCGATCGCTGTAACTCGACTCTAGGATACTCGCTTCTTTGAGGAATCAGGGATGGGCAAGAAGATCAAGGGGGGTTCAGGTGCAGAGGAGAAGTCCAAAATGATTTGAGATAAACTTTGAGAGGAACACTGACTTTTACTCTTAGCTTGACAGATATCTCTAGTTCCTGAACTCTGACCCCTGCTCTACCTGTTAAGTTTTTATGTCTGTTGTAACCAAATATAAAGGTTTATTTAGCAAGGCAAAGTCTGATTGTTAAAACATTAAGAAAGTTTTAAATTCAGGCAATTTCTAGGGTTTAATGGTGATTGTAGAGGTTTGTTGCGGATTTAGACCTCTGGAGTGAGGCAATACTCTTGTCTAGGTTAATAAAATAAAATGATTGCTAAGGACACACTGAACCACCGCAACAATTGCCCAGGTTCTAAATCTTCTTTTTAGCCTGAATGCTAACTTGAGTATCGAAATTTTCTGATGTTGTGGCATCGAGTATAGCATCAGGTTTCCCTTCATATTGAATTTGGATAGTATTACATGGTTGCTTCTTCTCAAACGGCTGGGGATCAAAGCGTTAAAGCGGCTGCTACGCAAAGTCCTCTTCAAACAGCTACAGGTGTTTACGTTACCGTCCACGGTCACTTCTATCAGCCGCCACGGGAAAATCCTTATCTTGACGCAATTGAACGTCAACCAAGTGCATCACCATTCCACGATTGGAATGAACGCATTCATCACGAATGCTATCGCCCAAACGCTTTTGCTAGGGTGCTGAATGAACAGGGCGAGATCGTGGGGATCGTTAATAATTACGAGTATATGAGCTTTAACGTTGGACCGACGTTGATGTCTTGGTTGGAACGTTATGATGTCGAAGTTTATCAGCGAATTCTAGAAGCTGATCGTAAGAGTTGCGATCGCCTGAATGGTCATGGTAATGGAATCGCGCAAGTTTACAACCACATCATTATGCCGCTGGCGAATACGCGGGATAAATATACACAAATTCGTTGGGGTAAAGCAGACTTTCGTTCGCGATTTGGACGCGATCCCGAAGGTATGTGGTTAGCAGAAACGGCGGTAGACTATGCAACCTTGGAAGCATTAGTTGCAGAAGGCATTAGGTTTATCATTCTTGCACCTTCGCAAGCCCAGCGTTGTCGGGCGATCCCCACCGATGAAGAACCAGAAACACAATGGCATGAAGTTGGTGGAAGTCAAATTGATCCAACTCGTCCTTATCGTTGTTATTTAAAAGAGGTCGGGGATCAGAGGTCTGAGATCAGGGAAATTACGCCGGATACTCCTTATATCGATATCTTTTTCTATGATGGTCCCATTTCGCGAGATATGGGATTTAGTGATGTACTATTTAATTCACACCATCTTGCTGGACGTATTGGTTCAGCAGTACGCGGGGATCACCGTCCCGCGCAGTTAATTTCAGTTGCAACTGATGGAGAAACATTTGGTCATCACAAAGGTGGAACTGAGAAAACTTTGGCGTATGCGTTTGTTGAGGAATTTCCCCGCCGCGAGTGGACAGTAACGAATTTTGCTCATTACCTCAGTTTGAATACTCCAACGTGGGAAGTTGAACTCAAGCCTGTTACCGCGTGGAGTTGCGCGCATGGTGTCGATCGCTGGCAAGATGATTGTGGTTGTGGTGGTGAAGGTGGCGTATGGCATCAAAAATGGCGGCGTCCGTTGCGCCAAGCATTAGATTGGCTGCGAGATCAGTTAATTAAGGTATATGAGGAAGCTGGTAGACAGTTTTTCCGCGATCCCTGGGGTGCAAGAGATGAATATATTCAAGTCATCCGCGATCGCTCTCCTGCAAATATTAATCGTTTTCTGTGTCGCCATCAAACTCGCAAACTGAGCGCATCGGAACAAATCGACGCTTTACGTTTATTAGAAATGCAGCGTCATACTTTGTTGATGTATACGAGTTGTGGTTGGTTTTTTGAAGAAATTTCGCGTCCAGAGGGAACACAAATTCTGCGCTATGCTGCGCGTGCTCTAGAACTTGCTGGAGATGTTGCTGGAGTACAGTTAGAAAAGGGATTTATTAAACGACTGACGCAAGCACCCAGTAATGTTGACTTTTTTAAACACGGTGGTGAAGTTTATCGACACTTAGTTGTTTCTGCCCAAATTAGTTTTCAGCAAGTCGCGGCGCAGTATGCCATTACTTCGTTGTTTAGCAATCATAAATTAGAACGCAGTCAAGACAATGGCTTTGCCATACCTTCTTGCAATATTCGGTATTCTTCACAGCAGCACGTCTATTGCTACACTGCCCAGCAACTAGATTATCAATTACAACGAATGGGGGCATTAACGCTAGCTGTAGGACAATTACGCCTGATTTCAGAAATTACTTGGGAAAGCGAACATTTAGTGTTTGCAGTGTTGCACTTGGGAGGTTGGGATTTCCATTGCTGCATTCAACCTTTTAATGGGCGTCGTGCTTATAGCCAGATGAAAGATAAATCGTTTGAATCTTTGCAACAAGCAAGTGCGGCGCAGACAATTTTGGCAATGTCACAGATGTTTGGAGGTCAGTCGTTTAGTTTACAACATCTGTTTGCAGAAGAACGCCACAGAATCATGCGGTTGTTGAGTCAAGAAACGCTGACGCGGCTAGATCAGTTGTATACGCAGGTTTACCGCGATAATTATGGTGTTTTAATGGCGTTCCATCGCGATGAATTGGCAGTACCGCAAGAGTTACAAGTCGCAGCAGAAATTGCGTTAGGAAATCGCTGTTTAAATACATTGCGATCGCTGTCTGACATCAATGGAGCACAAGATAATAGTAATTATTTACTTGAACTGCAAGCGATTGCGACAGAAGCGCAGCATTTACGCTGTCGGTTAAATATTCCTGAAGGTAAGCAAATTTTAGAACAATTGATTGTGCGATCGCTTTGGCAATTGTTGTACGATACGAATCCTGCAACAGTTGAAGTAGATGTCCAATACTTGGAACGCTTGATTGATACAGCTTATCAGTTACAACTGGGTTGGTCTTTAGAAAGGGCACAGGAATTGTATTTTAGTTGCTTGCATAGTCAGATTGTGCCTTTGTGTATAGATGCGCTGCAAGCACAAGGAGAAGATGAAAACTTCAATCAAGTACAATTCGGTTACTTGCGTCCATTACTCCAGTTAGGACAAAAGTTAGGGATAGATGTGAGTGCTTGGTTGCATCAACTTTCCTAGCGTTGTCGTAAAAGGTAAGGGAGATAATGAGCTTGGATAAGTCTCCCTTTGCTTTTTTATGATTAGGCATTTTTGGCGCGATCGCTGTGACAATAATAAGGGTAAAGCCACTCACATTTAACGATGCCTTTGGTGTATTTCTCTATCACAGTTCCAAAGTGAACTTGGGGAATAACATCAATACCAGCTTTTGCTTTCATCTCATATAACTGTGGAAAGGCTGCAACGAGTAGCACAATGACAATTGCAATGCGTAAGAGCATTTGCAGGTGATTTTTCATGAGTTGTTGAGTTTTAATTTGGTTACTGAGGGCGAGATCCATTATTCATAGAAAATAAGAAGTATTTCTTTGTAGGTTTAATAAACAAGACAGCGATCGCCTCGAAGATAATCAAGACTGAAGAAAATATTAAATCATATCTCTTCAAACTAGGGAAGTTTACTATATGTAACTTTCAGGAAAGGGAAGAAATCATCCTGAAGTAATCATCAAAGGCTGAGAAGTAGTTAGTGATGCCTTAGGGTTAGGAGAATACAGTGGCGTCAGGAATGATGATTGCAGGTAAATGGACAACTGACAGGAATAAATCAGATTCTAGTGGCAAGTTTATTAGAATACCAACAACGTTTCGCGATCGCGTGACTGCTGATGGAACAAGTGGTTTTAAGGCAGAAGCAGGACGTTATCATCTCTATGTTGCCTTAGCGTGTCCGTGGGCACATCGCACCTTGATTATGCGAGAACTGAAAGGCTTAAACGATGCCATCTCAGTGTCTATTGTCGATCCAATTATGAGCGATCGAGGATGGCTGTTTAGTGACGCACCAGGAACAATTCCTGACTCGGTAAATCACGCTCAATATTTGCAAGAGATTTATATCAAAGCTGATCCCAAATATACAGGAAGAGTTACAGTTCCCGTGTTGTGGGATAAGCGATCTTCAACAATCGTTAATAACGAGTCTCGCGAAATCATGCGGATATTTGATGTAGAGTTCGCGCAATTCGCAACACAGAAAATAGACTTATACCCACGCAATTTACAGCAGCAAATTGATGAAACAATTGATGCAATTTATCTGCCAATTAATGCAGGAGTCTATCGGGCTGGTTTTGCAACTTCGCAAGCTGCTTATGAAGAGGCAGTGACTGAACTTTTTGCTAGTTTAAGTCTATGGGAAAATACTCTGAGCAAGCAGCGTTATTTATGTGGAAATCAACTTACAGAAGCTGATATTTGTCTGTTTGTAACACTGTATCGTTTTGATTCAGTGTATTATGGTCACTTTAAATGCAATTTGTGGCGAATTATCGACTATCCCAACCTCTGGAATTATCTCAAGGATTTATATCAACGTCCTGAATTCAAAGCGACGTGTAATCTAGACCATACCAAACGCGGCTATTACATGAGTATGACTGAGATTAATCCTAATCGAATTGTGCCTAAAGGACCGATTATAGATTTTGAAGCAGAACACAATCGCGATCGCTTTGGTACTTAATGGCGATCGCACACTCATGAATACACTCCTCGGTGCTTTTGCTGGAAAACTGATAATTTTTATTTTGAAGGCACTATGGGAACATTAGTATTTGTAGCCTGAAAAAAGGCTTTCTTTTCAAACCCCAGAGTATTGGCAACTAAGACATTAGGAACACTTTGAATTTGTTGATTATAAGCTTGTACTGCTTGGTTATACCGCATTCTTTCTACAGCTAACCGATTTTCTGTACCTGTGAGTTCGTATTGCAGGTTAGTAAATAATTGACTTGATTGCAATTGAGGATTGACAGTAGCATAATCGCGAAAGCGATCAATGGCTTGATTGACTTGCACTGTGGCTGCAACTTTTTCTTCAGGAGTCGTCGCTTGTAAATATGTTTGACGCGATCGCACTAATAAATTAACTAGTTCTTGTTCCTGTTTAGCATAAGCTTGAGTGACATTGACAAGGTTAGGAATTAAATCAGCACGACGTTGGAGTTGATTTTCGACTTGTGCCCAAGCTGCTTCTACTCTAGAGTGACTGCTAGAAATAGAATTGTAAGTCCAGATACTCCAGACACTCAAAGCAGCTACCATCCCAGCGCCAGCGATGAGGAATTTTTGACGCAGATGAACTAAATGCTGTTGTTGTTTGTGTTTTGCTTGAACATCTAGAATGGCTTGCTGAATGAATTCGGCGGGAATATCAACTTCTTCGCCTGCGGCTACTAACTCTGAAGCTGAATAACTTTGAGTGTGATTAGCATAATTGCGTGCGGCTAACTCTAGCACTTCTGGGGCAATATTTTCAGGAATTCTTTTATCTGGATTATTCATAAAATTTTACCAACTCCCACCAGCGCCCCCACCACCACTACTACCACCATCAAAGCTACCACCACCACTGCCACCAGAATCACCCCAAGAACTACTAGGAGGAGGCGGAGGAGGTGGAGGCGGTAAAGGAGGAATAATTTCTTCTTGCTGGCGATAGTAAGAACAACTATGGCACTCATCAGTAATGAGTCGCATTCCAGAACTGTATTGAGTTGGCGATCTCACAATCTTCTCGTTACGAGTGATAGTTAATTCTTGACAGTGAGGACAGTGCCGAAATTTGGAGGAACGAGACTCTTGGGCGATTAGGTGGAATCCATTACCAGTTTTCTTCTGACTGCAACGAGGACATTTCCACGCCTGAAACTTGACACTTCCGAGTTTTTGTGCTGTTGTTTCTGGTGGACTCAAATAGGATTGGACTATGGCATGATCGACTTGTTGCATTGGTTGTTGGCAATCACCACACAAAAAAGTGTAATTACCTTCACCTTTACGGGTACGCCCTTCTGGTGTAATGAAGATTTTACGAGGGCGACTGAAGTAAACCGCACTTCCTGCTATTAGGGTTAATATTCCACCTCCTGTGAAAACTCCCCATAATATCCAGTTATTATTGTTTGGGGTTGGTTGGGTATTGGGAGGTATGACCTGATTTCCTGATGATGGTTCGGATTTGAGAACCACGATTAATGCTTGAGTTCCTGCTAGCGTACCGCCTGCAAAATCTCCTGTTTTGAAGCGAGGGATAATCTGAGTATCGATGATATTGCCTACTTTGGCATCGGGTAATATTGCTTCTACACCATAACCCGTCTCAATTTCTACACGGCGATCGCCTACGGAAATCAAGAATAATACGCCATTATCTTGTCCTTGCTTACCAATTCCCCAATAATTGAATAATTCTGTAGCAAATGTTTTCGGTGATATAGCAGGGCTTGTTTCTGGTACAGTCACTACTGCCATTTCTGTACCTTTTTCTGCCTCTAATTCAGAAATCATCTGATTGATTTGGGCTTCTGTCTCGTCGCTAAGAATTCCTGCCATATCACTTACCCAACCGCCATATTCTTTGCGGGGATTTGGCACTTCTTCTACAGTTACAGCCAAGCCAGAAAGAGGAAAGAGAATGACAGAGAAGATACTCGCCCAAAAAATACGTTTTGGTTGGAGTAGATTAAGTTTCATTGCTTTCGCCCCTAATCAATATGGTCTGGGGTTTGCTTTAATGATAGTTGTGTTGATAAAGTGCTTGCTTTTAAAGGCAGAGAACACAGGGGAAATTAGAGATTATAGTGGCGCTGATATCGGGGATCGAGGTGATGTGTTTTGCGCTGGTTGCAGTAACGACAGAGAGTTTGTAAGTTACTAATATCGTTTTTACCACCACGAGCAAGCGGAATAATATGATCGACGGTGAGTGTCTCTATTGCAGTTGTACCACAGCTTTGGCATTGCAGGCGATCGCGTTCAAACACATATCTCCTCACTGCTTGCGGTATCTGAATCCGTGGTGTTTTAGTCATAAAATCTACTACTGCCCATTTTTAGGCATCATTTGCCGAATATCATCAAGAGGCGAATTATCGCTGTTTATTGATAGTTCATTGCTATCTTTCACTTCAAGTTCTTCTGGACAAAATTCTAGAGTAATTCTTACTTTTCCTCGCTGCCAACTTTTAGCACCTGGCTTTAATATTTTACAGTCTATTCCTTCCCCAAACCAATTAGCTTTTTCTTCTGTCCAAGTTGTTCCTGATTTGTCTTTTATCGTCGGCATCATAGCTGAAATAAACTCATTAATTGTAAAAGTCCGGTTATTTACAAAAATTTGACTAGAGTACACAGATACAACGTCTTCACGTTCTAAACTATTAAATTCAGAGTTCATTTTTATTTTCTCCTAATATTTCTTAGTTAACCTGGTTTATCTTTTGCCGAATATCATCAAGTGGTGATTCTGATTTAACATCTTGCACTTCATCTAATTCATTATTAATCTCTGGTAAATCTGGATAAAATTCTAAAGAGATTTGAAGATTAATTTTTATTTTTCCCCTTTGCCAGCCTTTAGCACCAATTTTTAGGGTTTCACAAGCTATTCCATTGTCAAACCATTCCTCGTAATGTTCAATCATACTTGAACTTCTACCATTAAATTCACGTCTAACTGGTATGATCAATTTATTTGCATGACAAGAATCGCTGATTTGTTTACCCAGCTTATATTGATGGAAAAACTTTTCTAATTCTTCTAGTAAGTTACTTACTTTGAGCATGGCAGATCCAAATGATAAAACATCTTCTCGCCCACAGTTGTGTAAAATTATTTTGTTATTCATAAACTTAATAGTTACCAAAAAATATCTTGTCAGCTTTTTTCATTAATCATCCTCCGAATGTCATCTAATGATGATTTTTGCTCGTTACTCTCAAACGGGCTACTTGTGGTTACATCTTCACCTTCAGGTTTGTCAGGACAAAATTCTAGTGTGAATTTAATTCTTCCTTTTTTCCATCCTTTCGCATCTAACTGAAGCACTTCTACTTCTAAACCTTTATCTAATAGTTTATTAATATTGTCATGATTAATGTATGATTTAATTGCCCGAAGCATTTCCCCTACTTTAAATGTGCTAGATAAACTTGGTAAAGAAAAAGAGTTATATATGACCTCATCTTTTTGCATCTGCTGACAGGCTTTGTTCATAGTATTTAGCTCTAATTAATTTAGTTTGGTTTTGATTGCAACTCAAGTAGATCGAAAAAGTTATAAATTATTTTTTACTAAACACTACTTTCTAGTAAGTTCTGCGTGTTGTTTGAATAAGCCGTTTTGGTAAGATCTGTATTAGTATTAAAAATATTTGCTTTCTCAGATGATGAGATCAAGCTTGATCTATCGACTACAGGCAATAAATGCTCGTGTAAATGCATTGCTTGTAAACAGCTATTTATTCCAGTGATGACTTGGTTATAAATTGTGATTTTGTCTTGTAATTCTCCTAGAAGTCGCTCATTTCTTCTAATCTTCTCTTCTACGTCTTGCTCTAGTGTTTGCTCTAAATAAGCACGAGCTTGAGTGTATTGTTGTAGAATGTCATTAGCTTGTTGATTGGCTACTGGTAATAACAGCGTTTTTAGTGTTTGATTGATCGTTTGGCGGAAATTTCTGCGAATTGTAGCGGAAACTTTGGGTTCAAAATCTAATTTTAATAACTGGCGAATTGCGGGTTCGGCTTCTACCATGCTTTCGCAGTCGTAACCTTGCGAAGTTTGTTGTAATGTTTGACGAAATTGATAGATTGAAAAAGTACCTTCATCGTAAAATCTAGGGCTTTCGCGCACAAAGCGATCGCATTCAACTCTTGCAGCACTAATTAAAGCTTGCTTAACATCTTTTTCTAAAAGTTTTAATTGCTGTTCAATTCCGCTATCATTACCAAGTAGTCGATACAAATTGCGATAATATTCTGACTTGCGTACTCGTTCAATTAAACGTTGAAATAAACTACCTGTAACTTCTTGACATGACTCAACCAAAATATCTTCAAGTTGATTTGCTAAGTAATACAATGCCTCGACTAAAATAGCAATTAATGGTGCAGTTGCATTGCGATGATGACTTAGTGTGGCGCGACTATACGCATCACTCACCGAAAATGTATCGAGTAATTCATCTAAGCGGCGAATCATCCGCGCTTGGAGTTTGCGAAAATCGTCTTCAAAAGCTGTGCAAGTATTAGTCACTACTGCATTAACTTCTGCTTCGATATGTGTTGCGTACTCTTTACCAATTTGTTGTAGTTGTTGGCTGAGAAGTTCGAGTTCCCGCGCTTTCATTGCATCAATTTCACGCGGTTGACTATCTAATTCGCGCTGTGCATCTATATAATGTTTCCGCAGACTGATACACAATGGCTGTAAATCATTTGCTAAAGTTGCAAATAACTGCGGGCGTTTCTCTTGGGTAAGATACTTAGTAATTGCACTGCGAAATTCTTCAATTCCACTATCTGCAATTAACTGATCGATTAGAGATGTACCTTGTTCGGCTAAAATTCGGATGTAGTTTTCGTTTGGTGTTTCGTAACTATTCACCGAAATGCGAAACTTACTTGGTGAAAGCTTACCAGAGTTAGCACAATAGCGATTAAATTCATTAACAAATTGCGGTGTGTCTTCTTTTCCATCGATACCTTTGACACTTTCAGCAAAAATGGAATTTAAACCAAAGCGATCGCTTCCACTAGTGTGTTTAATCTGACTACCATAAAATCCAAGTAATCCACTCGTTTTGTAAACGCGGCTACTGTCTTGAAACTGCGCAATAACTAAGCCATCTAAGCGTTGCCGTAGTTGTGTATTGTACCAAGTTTCATCAATGCGGTTAAAGACATAAAAAACGCGATCGCGGATTCCTGAATTACCCCGCATGGCTTCTAGTAACTCAGTTTCCTCTTTTGTCATGTCACCAGCAGCAGCAGGTTTGAGTACGCAGACAACAGCTGAAGTATCGGGATGTTCAATCTTGCGGTAGGTAAGTTCCGCATCTTTTTGTACCGGTGCATCAATTCCTGGCGTATCAATTAAAATATTGCCATCTTGTAAAAGCGGATGATGACAGTAATACTCAACGCGCTTTAAAACTGCACTATTACTACCCCGACGTGCATAACTTGCAGCTTCCTTCAAATTAGAAAAGTTAAACTGCTCCATTGAATACGTGGCATTATCAGTATTGTGGATGCGATCGCAATTTGCCTCAAATCCTTCTAATAGTAAAATCAACGCCTTCGCTTGCTTAGCGCGTTCTGATTTACTCTCACCACCTTCTTGTTGAATAATCAGTTCACTTCCTTGACATAGTAAATTAATGACTTCCGGTTGATTTATTCTCACCTGCGCAGTTAAACCCAACCGCTGACTCAACGCCTCAGCTTGTGCGCAAATTTCCGCTTCACTCAAGAAAGTGAGAATAACTTTTTCCGCTTCAGGTTCAGCATAAGCTATATAACACTCAGTTCCCGTAGCATGACCTTCAGCACTATAAAGTAGTTCGCGTTCTAATAACGCATTAATTAACATTGATTTACCAGCGCTAAACGCCCCAGCAAACACAATCTCAAACGTCGGTGAAACAACTTTTCGCAATGAAGATTGAACTGAAAACGTATCCTGAGTACGCAATGCAGGTTCTTGATGCAACAATTGTAAGAGACTTTCAACCTGTTCTGATAAATTCTCACATTGCGGAAACTGAGACATATAATTTAGTACAATAAAATTTACTTTATTGCATTTATTTTATAAATTTTATTTCAATCTCACGTTAGTAAAATCACTGAGACAGCTTTTAATCAAACTAATAAACTTAAGTAAAAACACCAATCAACATCAATGGAAGTATTAGCATTAAGACTTAAATCAAATGCAGATTTACGCCAAACTTTAAAAAAATTTACCCTTCAAAACAACATTCAAGCAGGTTTTATTTTAAGTGCAATTGGTAGCCTCAAACAAGCAACAATTCGCTTTGCTAATCAAGACACAAGTGCTGTACTCGACAATAAATTTGAAATACTTTCTCTTAATGGAACATTAGCCACAAGCGGCATTCATCTCCACATTTGTATAGCTGACAAACACGGTAAAACCATCGGCGGACATTTAGACAACGGCTGCATCATCTACACAACCGCAGAAATCATCATTGGCACAACAACAGACTTCACCTTTACACGCACCCTCGATCCGCAAACAGGCTACAACGAACTAGAAATCATCCCCCACTAATAAACCCTTCACAACTTTTTCTTCTGCGTCCTTGTAGTTCACATCATTCAACTGATACCTAATCCCCACTTGCTGCAATATCTCAACATCCAAATTCTTAACCTTCCCCACCTCAGTATTCTGAAATAAAGCCGTAAACGTCCCCGCCCCTAATTTACTTTGAGGAAACAACCGATAACAAGAAAGATTAGTAAGCCGAGATTTATACTCTACTAACGCAGAAATCTCCACTGCTTTAAACTGCGGAAACTTCTCCAGAAACCACTCACAAACTTGCTCATTTTCTTCAAAAGAATACGTACAAGTCATATAAACTAAATAACCTTGTGGTGCTACTAGTTGTGCTGAGTTAGCAATAATTCTCTTTTGCCTATTTGCATTTTTATTAATAGTGGTAGGATGAAAACATCCTGGTACTTTACCACCTTTTGCTAATAAAGATTGACCGCTGCAAGGAGCATCAACTATGACTAACTGGTTAGAAGAATTTATTTGATTTAAGTCACCTGGATCTTTACTTAATACAATTGTTGGGGAAATAAGACAGCGTTTTAAATTAGAAATTAGCATTCCAACACGCTTGCTAATTGCTTCATTACAGATAAGTAGTTGAGGTTGTAAAGCCCGCCAAGCAAAAATACTCTTACCTCCTGGTGCAGCACACATATCAAATATAGTGTTTATAGGCGATCGCACTGTCAACAAACTCATTGCTGCAAACACTGAAGAGAAGTCTAAGCAGTAATAATAACCTTCATTATGTAAAGAATGCTGTCCTGGTTTTTCACCAAAAGATAAACGATCGACAAAATATGGTTGCCAGGATATCGGTGGTTCTATTTTAAATGGCGATCGCTTTTCCCGACACCAAACAATACAAGGATGAAACGGTTGAGGATGAATGAGCGCGTCAACAAATTTTTCTTGTTCTGTTGCATCATCAAACAAGCGACGACTTAATTTTAATAACAAATTTGAAGGTTTATCCATCATCAAAACTTAAAGTAAGTGTGGTATGGATATCTTACCTAGGCATACCACAGATAAAACTGTCACACTAAAAGTAATCAGCTTACAATGCTAACTTCAGAATAAATATATACTAAGAAATAGCTATAACTATGACAGTAGACTACATTGAGTTTATTAATTAATAGATGTTATCAAATATTAATTACGAAAAACCGCAAACAAGAAATGAAGTAAACAATAGACCTCCTGCGTAAATGCGCTTGCGAATAAATTCGCACCTAAATAAACAAAGTCCACCTCCGTGGACTTACTACTAAAAATCTCATTTTAGTGTACGAAGGTACACTTTGCCTGGATAGCCCCGACTTCAGTCGTAGGGCATCTACGATTCATGCAGGAGGTCTAATATCTTCCTTACCTTCCTATTATCTATTACTAAAATCTAAACTTATATATAAAACAGGAGACTGACGTGACTTCAGATAAGTTTCGTCACCAGTTACGCCATGAAGCACAAATATGGCAAGCTGAGGGACTCATTAATGATTTGCAATACGAACAACTATCACAACGCTATCAATTTAACACGCTTGATAGCACTGCAAGTCATAGTTTTATTGCAATTTTAGTCGGTTTAGGCAGTATTCTGATTGGTTTAGGCATTATCACCTTTGTTGCTGCCAATTGGCAAGAATTACCGCGAGGTGGCAAAGTCACGCTGCTATTAAGTTTATTTATCGGCGTTAATATTGTAGGTTTTTGGTTATGGAAACATGCTAACGAATCGCGCCAACGCCTAGGTCATGGATTACTTCTATTAGGGGCGTTGATTCTGGGTGCAAATATGGGCTTAATGGGGCAAATTTTCCACATTGATGCGCCATTTTACGAGTTATTGCTTGCTTGGGGTATTGGCGTATTAGCAATGGCATACAGCTTACGCCTAACTTCCTTGGGTGTGTTATCAATTATCCTACTGTGGTTAGGTTATTGGGGGTATTGGGGAAGTGCGATCGCTCAAAGTTGGTCAACAAGTACCATTGCAGAAATATCATGGTCATCGATAATGGGGCAACATATGCCGCTATTATCAGCAGTATTATTTATGCCGCTAGCTTATTGGTGTCGTTCTGGCTGGATTTTTGCGTTAGGTGCGATCGCTATTGTCACATCCTTAGAAGCCAATATTCAACCGTTTGTCTGGGGAACGTTTCAAAAAGGTTGGGTAGCAAGTATTGCGTTTGCACTACCACCTGCTTTGTTGTGGAGTTACGATGACTCTTTCCTTGTGTATGGTAATTTTCTGAGATTATATAGACACCGCGATCGCCATATCAATGTTGGTTCATTTCAACCAATAGCACGTAATTTAGCCTTATTTACCTTAGGCATCTTGTTTATTTTCGCTGCTACAACTACTTTTTGGCAGTCCCTTGCGCAATATACAGAGTATGTTACATCAAGACAAGTTAATCAGTTACTACTCATTGATGCAGTTATTTTAACTGGTATTGCAATTGGGCAATGGGTACTAATTGCGTCTCAAAGATATCGCCGTCGTCAACAAAATGTCATAACGATGGTTGTTGGTATCTTTATCTGCATAATTGCTACAGTTACTTTCTGGCATATTGAAGTCACAAACATTTCACCATACGCCACATTTATCTTTAATATCATGTTATTCCTCTTTGCAGCAGGATTAATTCGGATTGGGCTTGATAAAGGAGGAAGACGCGCTTTTTGGGGTGGAATGCTGCTATTAAGCTTACGAATTTTTTATGTATTTTTACTATCTGCCACAGGATTACTCTTCAAATCCTTAGTGTTCATTTTATGTGGTATTGGCGTAATGGCTGTGGGTTTGTGGTTTGAACGCCATATTCGACTCAATCATCCAGCAAAATCATAGTTCTAAAAGGATTCACTATGACATCCAAAGTTAAAACAACACCTGAAGTATTAAAGCCGCAACAACTTCCTGGAAGACTACCATTTTGGCGACTATGGCTACCGCTACTTTTTCAAACAGGAATTATTTTAGCCGCACCAGCGCAACCATTTTATACACAGCTTACCGGAAAAACTGCAATTCTCCAAACCGTACCCGTTGATCCTTACGATCCTCTGCGGGGTTACTCGCAAACATTAAGTTACGACATTTCCCAAGTCAATAACTTACAAGAACTTCCAGGTTGGCAAGAATTAACTCAGCATAATAACGAACCTGCTGTTAATGACGTACCTGCGGGAACAAATCTTTATGTCACACTTGAAGCACCTACATCAAATACAACTCCACCATCAGCATGGATACCTGTGCGTGTGAGTCGCGATCGCCCACAAAATCTAACTGCAAATCAAGTCGCGATCAAAGGTAAAGTGACTGGTAACTCAATTGTATATGGCTTAGAAACATACTATATGCCCGAAGCCCAGCGCGATGATATTAATCAAAGTATTGCGCAAGCACAACGCGATCAACAGCGGTTTGTCGTTGAAGTTAAAGTAGATAATCAAGGTCGCGCAGTACCAATTAGCTTATGGGTAGATCGGCGTAATTATCGGTTTTAATGACAATTTGTTGGAAAAGGGCTAATTGCTATACATAAATGGAGTTATCAGAATTAGAAAAACAAATTATTGTGAATCATTGGTCGTTTTTAACGGAGATGTTCATAGAACCGACTCAGGGAGGAAGCAATACAACATACTTCATTCACACACCAACTGATCAATTTGTTTTAAAAATTTACTCTAATACAACAAATGCTGCTCAAATTGAATATGAACACTCCTTACTCGTCTTTTTACAACAAGCAAATTTATCTTTTACCATTCCAGCACCGATTCCGATATCATCAGGTGAAACTCTAATTCATGTTGAAACCCAACAAAGATTACTAAAAGTCGCTTTACTACCGCGAATAGTTGGAAAACCCGCTAATCGACGCAACCTGCAACAAGTTCAATCTATAGGCTATACACTAGCAGAGTTACATTGTGTCCTTACGGAATTTGACCCACAAGGAAAACTAGCAAGATTGCCATACTGGGGTAATTTAGCGCAAATTCATCCATTAATTAGCGATCCGTTGGCGATCGCGCCAGTACTAAATCTAAGTCTTGAAGATCAAACTCTTCTCAATCGGATGTTGCTTAAGGTAACAGAGTCTGTACCTGATTTATATGCAACATTACCACTTCAGACAATTCATGCTGATTACATTACACCCAACATTCTCGTTGAAAACAACCAAGTTGTTGGTGTTTTAGATTTTGAATTCGCAACTTTTGACTTAAGACTACTCGATCATTTAAGTAGCCTAGATCAGCTTGCTTCGTTTCCTTGGAAAGAAGAACTTTTTGCTGATATTGTCAAAGCATTCAGCACAGGTTATCGCCAACGTAATTCTTTAACATCACTAGAACACAAATCTTTACTCGCTGTGTGGCGACTACAACGCGCAAGTTCACTAATTTATTGGATAGGTTGGCTGATTGAAGGAAAGGCAAATCGTCAAAAAATTGTAGATGCAGTTATTGAGACATTAAAGTTTGAAACTTGGCTGAAAAACAACAGCAAGTACTTTCTCGATCTTCTAAGTGGTGTATCTTAGAACTTACAGCAATTGAATTTATTACTGTGTTTCGCTAGAAATTTAAATTTAGATTTTGTAGCGATCTAACGATTATTTACCAGACTTCATTGCCTACGGGTGTTTTTGTGTCGGTTTCTGAATGAAAGTTATTCGGAGTCATTCCCTCAAGCAGTTCTTCTAAGGTGTATTTTCTTCGTTGCGGTTGAATCATGATCCCGCCATCGACAACAGTAAATATTACTGTTGCGCCTTCTTCTATGTGAATTTGCTTGGCAATTGCACTAGGGATGCGAATACCTAAACTGTTTCCCCACTTTGTCACAATTTGGTCAGCCATAATGTGACTCAATGTATATACAAAGATCATACATTATTTTTAACCCACGCAGGTGGGTTTTATCTGTGTAGTAGCAACTTCTAGTTGCCACTACTTGCATTTATTCTTCTACGCGATAGCCTAATTCAGATAACCGAAAACGCGATTGTCGCCATTTGGGTTGCACTTTCACAAATAATTCTAAGTAAACTTTACCTGCAATTAACTTTTGCATTTGTTCTCGCGCCGCAGAACCGATCGCTTTGAGCATCGTACCGCCTTTTCCGATCAAAATACCTTTTTGTGAATCGCGTTCAACATGAATCGTAGCTAAGACACGAGTAATTGTTGTATCTTCTTCAACGCGATCAATCGTTACTGCGACCGAGTGAGGAACTTCTTCGCGAGTGAGGAGTAAAATTTGTTCGCGGATTAATTCTCCCATAATAAACCGCTCAGGTTGATCGGTAACTAAATCTGGCGGATAGTAGTATGGTCCTGGTTCTAAATGCGTAACAAGTAACTGTAAAAGTTGGTCTAACCCTTCTTTTGCAAGTGCAGAAAACTTGACAATTTGCCATTGATATGGTGCAACTAACTCTTCATAAGTACGATCAAGTTGCTGCGAATCGTCTGCTTGTTGATCAATTTTGTTAATACCTAGAATGACAGGATTTTCTGTACGACTGAGTAGATCGATAATAAAGCGATCGCCACCTCCCGCTGGTTGCGAACCATCGACGACAAACAATATAACATCCACAGAATCAATTGCAATTCGTGCATTGCGGACTAGAACTTCTCCGAGTTGATGGTGTGGCTTGTGAATTCCTGGCGTATCAACAAAAATAAGTTGTGCTTCGGGCGTTGTTAAGATTCCTTGCAAACGATTTCGCGTAGTTTGCGCGACAGGTGAAGTAATCGCAATTTTTTGCCCTACAAGTTGATTCATTAATGTCGATTTACCGACATTCGGGCGTCCAACAATACCAATAAAACCCGATTTGTATCCGGTAGGCGCTTGCGGAATACTCCACGCTTCAGAAAAGTCAAAACTATCAATATCGCTCACTTTCGTCGTAATCCCAAAATATTTACTCTGCCACACAAATAAACTGAGATAGAAGGTACAGGAGTAATGACTAAAAAACTTTCACTAACCAATAGCCACTAACCACTAGCCACTCACACCTCACCTTTTTCCATTTGCAAGTTTTAATATAGTTTCTTTACTAAAAATCACAAATAATAAAATCCTGCGGTAATTTGCAAAATGTGTCTACCTAATCTAGTTTAATCATTTTCTAAAGAGGACTTTTAGCTTAAGTCAACATGGGAGAACACAAACGCATTGGTATTCTTACCAGTGGAGGTGATTGCGCTGGATTAAATGCTGTAATTCGGGCAGTGGTAAATCGCGCTGTAGGTACTTATGGCTGGGAGGTGCTGGGTATCCGCCAAGCTACATTAGGGTTAATGCAGCAACCACCAAAGTATATGGCTTTGGATGTCGAAAAGGTAAACTCCTTACTCACTGCTGGTGGTACAGTTCTAGGCACAACCAATAAAGGCAATCCATTTGCTTATCCAATGGCAGATGGTAGCGAGTGCGATCGCTCTGAAGAAATCATCGCAGGTTATCACCAACTTGGTCTAGATGCATTAATTGGAATTGGGGGCGATGGCAGTTTAGCAATTTTACGTCGTCTTGCCCAACAAGGAGAAATCAATTTAGTCGCTATTCCCAAAACGATTGATAATGACGTTGGAGTCACCGAACTTTCGATTGGTTTTGAAACTGCGGTGAGTATTGCAACAGAAGCCTTAGATCGCTTGCATTTTACTGCTGCTAGTCACAGCCGTGTCATGATTTTAGAAGTAATGGGGCGTGATGCAGGACATATTGCCATTAGCGCTGGAATAGCAGGCGGTGCAGATGTGATCCTAATTCCCGAAATTCCTTATACTGTTGACCAAGTTTGCCGTGATATTAAAGAACGCCAAGAACAAGGTAAAAACTATTGTTTAATCGTTGTTTCCGAAGCTGTACGCAATGAAACAGGCGACTCAGTTGTTAATACGGATCGCATGGGTGAATGCAGATATGGTGGAATTGGTCAATATCTTGCTGATGAAATTTGCCATCGCATTGGTGCAGAAACTCGCGTTACAGTTTTAGGACACATTCAGCGTGGTGGAACACCATCACCTTTAGAAAGACTCATTGCTTCAGCTTTTGGTGTTGCAGCTGTTGATTTAATAGCTGAACAAAAGTATGACCAAATGGTGACATGGCAAAACCGTCAAGTTGTCAGTGTCCCGATCGCAGAAGCGATCGCTCAATATCGCGCTGTCGATCCTAATGGGACTTTAGTCAAAACTGCTAGAGGATTAAATATCTGTTTGGGAGATTAACATCACCTGTGGGATAGGCATCTTGCCTGTCCTTTTATTAAACTACATGACTGCCAATACATACTCTCCTTCATTTACTGCATGATTAGTCGCCACGTCATACACCAAACCATCTTTTTCAGCACAAATATTAATCAAAGAAGGTAATTCTCCATTTTTATTAAACATTAAAATTTTATACAGTTTTTCTCCTGCTTTCACTACGCTACCAAGTGGTACTCGCGCTTGCACCATACCGCCAACAGGAGCATAATACTTCGTTATCTGACTTTTTGATCTGAATGTCATCTCATGTGCGATCGCCTTTGTATTTAACGCTAATACACCTTTATATAGTAAATAATTCTTGACTCCTTGTACGCCTTTTTCTACCGACTGTGGCATCATTTGCATTCCTGAACCAAGTTCTAATGTCCAAGCTTCTACATCAAAAATAATTTCCCGTCCTAGTTTTTGAAAAGCATTTTCTAAGGCTAACCACGGTTTGATAAAAGCTTCATCAAAAGCGTCACCATCATAGTCATCGAGTAAAATACCATAGTCAAATAGAAAGTGTTGAGCGCTAGATTCGCGGTGAGAAAAATAGTAGAGATAATCTAAACCTCGATCGGTAGAAGTGTGGAGATCAATTAAATAATCAGCATCAATACTTAATGATTGCAAGCGGTAGCGAAAAAGTTCTGTAAAAGGCACACTACTTGGAGAATGAATATCTTCTGTCAGTGTAATGAAATGGTTAATAATCTTATTTAAATAGTTTTTCTTAATAGTATCTATATCTAAATTAACTTGCGATTTAGCAAATTCTTGCAAGTCTTCTTGCGTCTTTTCATAATCCCAAAAAATCCGATTCCAATCTTTGCCTTCATAAACACAATAGCGTCCAGAAGCAAAACGATGCGATCGCTGATTGACTCCCAGAGGATTACACACAGGAACTAGCCAAACCTCGCCAAATAATTGTGTCACTTCCAAGATTCTAAAATACTCAATTAGCTGATATATCACAGCATTACCAGCAATTTCTGCCCCGTGTAAATTTGCTTGGATATAGACTTTTTTACCAGGCTTCGCACCGACAAATCGATAAACTTGAAGAGACAAGCGATCGCCAGAAGCTAACTGAATGAGAGGAATTGTGTAGATATTCGGAATCATATTAGAACTATAGATAATATCAGAATAAAGACAAAATAATAAGAAAATAAATATAATTTAAAATTTAATACTTGGCAAAAATACCTATCACCAATTACCAATTACCAATTACCGATTTTTACCAAAAGTTAAAGTCCACTTACTGATTCATTAATCTAATACTTGCTAATCTGCACAAGGATTCATGTAATTTATTCCGTATCAGGGCAATGAAATTAAGTTGTTAGTTGAGAAACAATATGCTTCTCTAGAGCAACTGATACTACATAAGGTTGCCATTTTTACTTGGTGAATAATGTCAAAATTGCACTCGAACACGCGGAAAATCCAAATACTACAACTAGCAATCGGGCTGGAGATCAGTTTTTTTGCTGTTGAACTTGGTGTTGGGTTATGGGTCCACAGTTTATCTCTGTTAGCGGATGCAGGACATCTACTTTCAGATGTAGCAGCATTGGGAGTGACTCTGATAGCAAGCTGGATGGCGCAAAGCGCTAAACGTCATGCCAAGTACGGAAATGGTCGTATTGAATTATTCGCTGCACTACTAAATAGTCTTAGCTTAATTATTTTGGCAAGTTGGGTAGCAACAGAGGCAATTGCCAGGATGCAATCTCCTACATCAGATATTCTTAGCCTACCGATGTTGCTAACAGCAGTAGTCGGGCTAGGAATTAATGGTTGTAATGCTTTTTGGCTACACGAGTGCAGTCATTGTGACCTGAACTTCAAAGCAGCCTTCTTGCACGTACTTTCAGATCTATTTAGTTCATTTGGTGTCATTTTAGCAGCGATCGCTATTTCCTGGCTTGGTTGGATGTGGGCTGATAGTGCAATTAGTCTTTTGGTATCAGGACTTGTTGCGATTTCGGCTACTGCGTTACTGCTACAAAGCATCTGGATGCTATTTGGCACCTCCCCTACTACAAATGCTTGCGACTGTGAAAAACGCGACATGGAAAAACTGTTATTTCCATCATTAGAGGAGATTTTGCGATGAGCAGTTCATGCTCAATTCAGTTTGTGTGGAAGCGATGGAAAGTAGTTAGTGTTTTTGCGATCATAGCGATGACTTGGCTAGCTACCATACTACCTGTCCAAGCGCAAGGAGCAGATGAAGAACTAGTACGCATCTGGCCTACAAATAATACAACTATACTGGTTGGGCAACGCTTTGATTTGCGTGTAGAAAGCTTAATTCCTGGGCAGTCAGCACCGACATTAGAATCGATCACAATCAACGGCAATAACTTTACCGGAACCTTTAGGCAGCGCATCAACGAACAGTTACAACTACCTGGCGGTACTATCGAAGTAGGACAACCACCTGAAGACTCCAACCTTTTTGGTCAAACACTCCGCAACTGGAGTTTACCTAAGCCAGGAAGTTACGAAATTGTAGCGACTCTGAACATCGACGGACGCCAAGTTTCCGCCCGTAATACTTACCGCGTTCAACCATTTCAACAACGAGGTCAACTCAACAAAGTGATCTTTTTCGTTGGCGATGGAATGGGAACACCGTTACGCACAGGGGCGCGGATTATGAAATACGGTGTTAGAGATGGTCAACCAGGTGGCTATCTTGAGATGGAGCAAATGCCTGTATCAGGATTAGTATCTACCCACTCGCTCAATAGTATTGTTCCAGATTCAGCAAATACTGCTGCTGCTTGGGTTTCTGGGGCAAAAACGATCAACAACGCACTCAATGCGTTTCCTGACAATACACCTGAAAATCCTCTCGACAATCCCCGAATTGAAACTTTACCTCAGTATATGAAGCGGAGATACAACTGGGGTATCGGGATGGTAACGACAGCCTTTACAACTGATGCGACACCTTCATCCTTTGCAGCCAATCAAGTCCAGCGCGCTCAATTTGAAGCGATCGCACAACAATATTTTGACTTTTTTCAGGATGGTTGGTATGTACCAGAAACAGGATATCGTAGCTTAAAAGAATTATCTCAACCTGTTGATGTTCTTTTAGGTCCAGGAGCACGTCATTATATCCCAGACGAGAACAGTGCAGCTCAGTTTAGAGATACAGTATTTCGCCGCGACAATCAAGATCTCGTAGCAGTTGCCCGACAGCAGGGCTACAGTATTGTCACCGACTTAAACAGCATGAATCAAGCTCCTAACAATCGCCCAATCTTTGGTTTATTTTTAGGAGATTTTCGTGAAGGCGCGGCTTTAGGTCCACAAAATATTCCTTCAGTACTGGATCTATTGATTGCGCGTGGTAGAGCAACAATTGACGGTAGAGGCGCTCGTCAATTAACTCCTCCTGTTCCCTCAGAATTTGCCACAATTCCCACATTAGAAGAGATGACTAGAAAGGCGATCGCTGTTCTTGAAGCAGAATCGCCTCAAGGTTGGATGCTGCAAGTTGAGTCTTCGCAATCTGATAAACTCGCTCACCCCCTCGATCCTGATCGGACACTTTACGAAGTTCTCACTTTGGATAAATCTGTGGGAGCGGTACGCCAATTTGTTGCCCAAAATCCTAATGCACTCATTCTTGTCACGGCGGATCACGCTCAAGGTCAGACTGTAGGTGGTACCGTTGACTCACAAGCAATCCGCGAAGGTAGAATTGATTTGAATGATGCCATGCAGTCATTTGAAGACGCAGGTTTCCCGACTTATCAAGACATAGATGGCGACGGCTATCCTAATGAGGCAAATCCTAGCACTAAGTTAGCGATAGGTATTTCAGCACGACCTACATTTCGGACTAACTTCTTAACCGACGACTTGAATTTACCTCCCTCTGGGGATGATGGTACTGAGCCTAATCCTGAGCGCGATCCCAATGGCTTACTGTTGACTAATGACTTAGAACGCGGTACGACTGTTGCAAATCATACGGCAGACGATGTTCCGATCGCTGCTCAAGGACCTGGAGCCGGATTATTTACTGGTGTCATGGATAACATTGAAGTTTTCCAACGCATGGCTGCTGTGATTTCTGGCGTGAGAAATCGTCAAGACTTAGCTACTGGTAGACCATTTACCGCTACGGAGACTGAATCATGACACTGAGTAAACCAAACGCAACTATGTTCAAATTCAAAAAACTACTGCGTTCCAAACGACTACGGTTAGTGACGGGTGTCATCCTTGCTGTAACAGTATTTGCATTACTAACACTACAACCTAGCCTAGCGTTTCGGGCGCGTCCTCAGGGAGATAGTTTGCTATATGGTAAATTAGCTGATACTCGCCGCATACACGATGGACATGGCGTAGTAGCAAATGCCAAAGTCACAATTAATTCCATCCCACCACAAACAACTCGTACCGACAATCAAGGTCAATTTTGGTTTAAAGGATTGCGAGATGTTCATTACGTCCTTAAGATAGAATTACCTTACGATCGCAGCAACGTCTACTCATTATCTACTAATGTGCATGGTCAAACAGGCGATTTTTTTGATATTAGTAATGATGAGAGGCATAATTTGCACGAAATGGACTACTAACACCAATTCATTTTAAGGTTGGCACAAGTAGACAGAAAAAGAATTAGTATCTAGTAGCTGGGGAAGAATTAAACCCCCAGCTTTTTAATTAAGTTCCTGGTAAAGAGCGCAAATGCTCATTAAGGTGAGTACGATCAGCTAAAGCATGAAGCAGTGGACCATGCGTTCCAAACTCTACAATACTAACAGAACCCACAGGGCATCCTAAGCGATAACGAAAGCGCCCAACATCGATTCCAAGCAGACTACATAACATGATGCGAATCGTTGCTTTATGCGAGACGATTAGTATATTGCCACTTTTGTACGAATTTTTAATTTCTTCAATGACTTGCATGGCGCGAGAGGCGATCGCTACGGCTAATTCACCACCAGTCGGAGGATACCACGCCGGATCTGCTGACCAGCGAATATAATCGTCGTGATAATCGCGAGCTACCGCATCGACTGACAAGCCTTCCCATTTACCAAAGTTGATTTCTTTTAAACCATCGCGTAGTTGTAAGTCTATTCCTAGTGCTTCACATAAAGGTTTTGCAGTTGCGATCGTGCGTTGCATGGGGCTAGAAACAACAGCCTCCCAGGAACTATGACGGTAAGCCGCAGCAAAAGCTTGCGCCATCTCCAGTCCTTCTGGTGTCAAACTTGGATCAATAGCACCACAAAAAGCATTGTTTCGGCTGCACTCCGTTTGTCCGTGGCGCAAAAAATAAAGCGAAATAGCCACAATCACCTCTTTTGAGCTGCTGTTGATTGAATCCTAAAGCCAATTCCTTATGAGTACTAAGATGACTTCAAAACTTAAGTCTCATTGAGCTAGGAAACTTTGAGCATTGCTCTACTAAGGTTATAAGAAAACTTGATAATTTACTGTTTAATACTTAACCAATTTTCCTTTAAACATCATTGGTTAAATTTATTACAGTAAGATTACTATCTTAATCAATCTACCTGTATAATAACATACCTCAAGAATGTCAATATTGCATTTATGCTGTTATCAAGTTATTCTTACATCTTAATAAAGATTGTATAAAAAATTTAATGAATAACACAGCATTATTGAAGCGGAGATTTACCAGCAAACTAGTTTGGATAATATATTTGCAATTTGAGAACCTTTCAGTACGCATGCAACTACCCTAGTGGCTCTGAATGAAAGCTAAGGCTTTTAAAGAAGCGATTGTTTTCAGGAACTAAAAACTTTTGGTTCCATCGTAATTGCATGAGATTTTATGCCAAAAACTCTTTTGAAGAAGTGGTGTTCAGAGGAAAATCAGATATGAAATTTCAAATTCGTTTTCAATTATACTTAGTGTTCATTACAACAATCGCAGGTGTAGTACCTAATGTGGTTATGGCTGCGCCTGGCTTTGTTTCTAAAGTCAATGACACTCTTACTACCAATAGCAACAATACTTACTGGACTCCACAGCGGCTGCAGAATGCTAAACCATTAAATTTACCTAAACCTACCAATCAGTTAACAACACAGACAGTTCCATTAGCAGGAACTCCAGTAAGTGCAAGCGGTCAAGCACCAACAATTAATATTGCACCTGATTTACAAAACAAGTTATTTCAACCACGTCAGACAAATTCTATAGCCAATGAGCAACTAGTACAACCTAACAATGCTGGTTCAGCAAGAGCTTACTTTACAAGTTCTCGACTTGTTCCTTTATCAGCAGATCTTGTCTATCCTTATAGAGCAGTAGGAAAACTCTTTTTTACAATACCTGGTCAAGGTGACTTTGTTTGCTCTGGTGCAGTTATCAAACCTAGAATTGTTTTAACCGCAGGTCACTGCGTTCACGGTGGTAGTGGCGGTCAAAATGGCTTCTTTACTAATTTCTTATTTGTTCCTGCATATCGAGATGGTGCTGCGCCCTATAAGTCTTGGAGTTGGAGTTATGTACTAACTCCAGATGTTTGGGCTAAAGGTAATGGCGTTGTTCCCAACGCAGCTGACTACGCGGTAATTGAAATCAACGATTTATCCTTTAAAGGAGTCTACCGCAAAATTGGTCAAGTGACTGGCTCTCTTGGTTTTAAGACTTTTAGTCTTTTTCCTAACCACGCAACTTTACTTGGTTATCCAGGCAATCTTGATAATGGCAATAAAATGCACCAAGTTAATGCTCAAAGTTTCCGCACCCGAACTCCCAATTCGGTAGAATATGGTTCTGATATGCGAGGAGGTTCAAGTGGTGGACCTTGGATACAAAATTTTGGAGTAGCATCTGTAGGGCAAAACGGAGGACAGAATCCTAGTTTAAATCAAATTATTGGAATTACTTCTTACGGCCCTGCCTCAACTGCTCTTCTATTTCAAGGTAGTTCTGTTCCCGATTCTCGCTTCGTAAATATGTTAAATACAATCTGCAATAGAAGACCTGGAAACTGTTAGCGGTATAAGTATGGACAAAACAAATAAGATGCCTACCTCACATTTCATATTAATTTAGTTAATTTGCATAACTATACTGTAATTGTAGTACTTGACTAGTTATTAATACTCGCGAAGAATAATTGTTACTTGTTAAAAAGATTTTTAATAAGCCTAATCTTTATAGAAAAATGTATGTTTAAAGTAATAGGAGTGGTTATAGCTTTTCTGCTATTTCCTCAAGTAACCTTAGCTCAAGATCTTTTATGCTATATAGAATGGCGTGGAGAAATTATTGATTTATCTAGTAGTATTTGTAATAAAACTAGAATCATAAATAACATTTTACCTAATCGTAATAAATCAAAACCTCAGATAATTTCATTAGAAAATATCCGATTTTCTGATGTCACAATTACACCCACTCCTGATGAAAATATTTTAGAGATCAAAGGAAATCTCACGAACGAGTCTAACTTAGCTGGAGTGTTACCAGTAATTCAATTGAATGTGTTTGACCGGCGTAATAATCAAGTTGTTGCTAGTACATCTGTATCTATAGAAGCAGGTGATGGGATAGATCCAGGAGAACAAATGTCATTTACACAAATGGTGCATACAAGCACTTTTAACCATCATGCAACTCTAACCAATCTCAAAGTCAAAGTTATTAGCTCTAATTAAATGAACTGCAAGACAATAAATATTGTTATCAAATTTCACTTACCACTTTAGATAAGCAGCTTCAGTGCCTTGCTCTCGTCGAATTTTTCCATCTTGCTCAAACCAAGCAACGATTTGCTGTGGTGTTAAATCTTCTATAGCAACATTATAATCTTGGGCAATATGCTTCAAGAGCTTCCAAGAAGAAATCGTGAGCCGAGTCAAAAACTTCTCAGGAGACGATAGCAGCGCTGCATCTACTTTGGCTGATTCTTCTAATGTCAGAAATTGAGTTGAAGGTTGCTGTTGAGCGTCCATTAAAAAGGTTGGAGATTAGTGATTTTTTTGTCTTGCTTGGACTAAATATCCACAACGATGTTCGCCGTTAATAATCCAGTGCGTACGTTCTACTGTACAGTCGGGTAAAATTGCAGCAAACATTTCTAATTCATGAGTGCAAACGCTAGGAAAAGACTCAGCAACATTAGAAATCGCGCAGTTATGTTCTGTCAGGATAAAGCGATCGCCTACACTCCTGAATTCATCTACAGGATACCACTCTGCCATGAATCCTTCTGCTTTTCTTAACTCGACTAACTTAGCTACGCGTTCTTTGAGGGAACCATTACCAACGCGATCGCGATACTCGATTGCCTTACGCTCCCATTGTTTGCGTAAAATGGAACTCATCTTTTCGCGCCCGACAGTTTCTGCCAGAGTATCTAATAAAGAAACAGCAAACTCACCATAACTATCCAAATCAGTTGAATCGCGTCGCAAGCGATCGCGCCCTTGAGGGCTTATCTGGTACATATGCTGCGGACGTCCCATCCCTGCTTGTACTGCTGCGTAGTGTATGAGATCTTCTACTTCAAGATCTTTAAGATGACGGCGAATTGCTTGTGGACTGACTTCTAGCTGCGTAGCAAGTTCCTGGGCTGTTGCCTGACCCTGTTTAAGTAGATAATGCAGGATATCCTGCTTGGTGGAGGACTGCTGCTGCGTAATCGCCATCTTTTTACCAAAATTTTTAGGTGAAAAATTTACTTTGACAACATAGCTGTTGTTAATGTAGCGTAAAATGGAGATAGATTAAACAACATACTCGTTGTTTTAGTTGATTCAATTGTAACAGCAGTTGCATCAAAAACGTCAAAAACTAAACTAATACCCGTCTTCCAGCCTTAAAGAGATCCTATTACAGAACACTAAGAGAACACTACCCATGAGTGCCACTGTCAAAACCTTAGTCAATCAGCCCTACAAATACGGATTTGTCACCGACATTGAGGCAGATACGATTCCACGTGGACTGAGCGAAGATGTGATTCGGCTAATCTCTGCTAAGAAAGAAGAGCCAGAGTTCATGCTAGAGTTTCGCCTCAAAGCTTTCCGTCAGTGGCAAAAAATGACAGAACCTGCCTGGTCTAATGTCGAGTATCCTCCGATTAATTACCAGGATATCATTTATTACTCTGCACCGAAGAAGAAGCCCAAGCTCAACAGTATAGAAGAAGTCGATCCTACGCTTCTAGAAACTTTTGAAAAACTAGGAATTCCTCTCTCAGAGCAAAAACGACTTTCTAACGTAGCAGTGGATGCTATTTTTGATAGCGTTTCCGTGGCGACAACATTTAAAGAAAAGCTTGCTGAAGAAGGCGTCATCTTCTGTTCCATTTCCGAAGCCTTACGAGAATATCCAGAGTTAGTGCAAAAGTACTTAGGTAGCGTTGTTCCCATTGCAGACAACTACTTTGCTGCGTTAAACAGTGCTGTATTCAGCGATGGTTCCTTTGTCTATGTTCCCAAGAACACTAAATGTCCGATGGAACTGTCTACTTACTTCCGCATTAACAGTGGTGACACTGGACAGTTTGAACGGACGCTGATCGTTGCTGAGGAAGGGAGCTATGTTTCCTACCTTGAAGGTTGTACAGCACCGATGTACGACACAAATCAACTCCATGCGGCTGTCGTAGAGTTGGTTGCGCTAGACAATGCAGAAATCAAATACTCTACAGTGCAAAACTGGTATGCTGGAGATGAAAATGGCAAAGGTGGAATTTACAACTTCGTAACTAAGCGCGGTTTGTGTCAAGGTGTGAACTCTAAAATTTCCTGGACACAAGTAGAAACAGGTTCAGCAATTACTTGGAAGTATCCCAGTTGCGTCCTCGCAGGCGATAACTCAGTTGGTGAATTTTACTCAGTTGCATTAACGAACAATATGCAGCAAGCCGATACTGGAACTAAAATGGTACACGTTGGGAAAAATACTCGTAGTACTATTGTTTCCAAAGGAATCTCCGCTGGACGCTCCTCGAATAGCTATCGCGGCTTAGTCAAAGTCAGTCCCAATGCCAAAGGTGCAAGAAATTATTCACAGTGCGATTCAATGCTGATCGGGGATAATGCTCATGCCAACACCTTCCCCTACATTCAAGTACAGAACAACACTGCCAAAGTAGAACATGAAGCGTCAACTTCTAAGATTGGTGAAGAACAGCTATTTTACTTTTCACAGCGTGGTATATCTGCAGAAGATGCTGTTTCTATGATGATTAGTGGCTTCTGTAAAGATGTCTTCAATCAGTTACCAATGGAGTTTGCAGTAGAAGCAGATCGACTACTGAGCTTGAAACTAGAAGGCAGTGTAGGCTAACTGTGGGCTAAGTATTCTCCCTGTACCGTCCTGCTAAATGAACGACACAAAGACAAAAAGATGATTGTAGAAAACAGTGGAATTGTGCTGTCAGTGCGGGATTTGACAGCCGAAGTAGAAGGAACGCCGATTCTCAAAGGTGTTAACTTAGAAATTAAAGCCGGTGAAATTCATGCCATCATGGGACCAAATGGTTCTGGTAAAAGCACATTTTCAAAGGTTTTAGCAGGACACCCAGCTTATAAAGTTACTGGCGGTGAGGTGATTTATCAAGGTAACAACTTACTAGAAATGGAACCAGAAGAACGCGCCCAAAGTGGTGTGTTTATGGCATTTCAGTATCCACTAGAAATTCCTGGTGTCACCAACTTAGACTTTCTCCGAGTAGCTTACAACTCGCGACGCAAAGCACAGGGGTTAGAAGAATTAGACGCTTTTGATTTTGATGAAGTAGTCCAAGAGAAGCTGGAAGTCGTTAAAATGAATCCTACTTTTCTTAACCGTAGTGTTAATGAAGGCTTTTCTGGTGGTGAGAAAAAGCGCAATGAGATTCTGCAAATGGCGCTACTCGAACCAAAGCTGGCAATTTTAGATGAGACAGATTCAGGATTAGATATTGACGCGCTCAAAATTGTTGCTAGTGGAGTCAATCAGCTAGCAACTCCAGACAATGCCATTCTTTTAATTACCCACTATCAGCGTCTACTTAACTACATCGTGCCAGACTTTGTTCATGTTATGGCAGATGGTCGTGTCATCACGAGTGGTGGTAAAGAATTAGCACTAGAGTTAGAATCGCGTGGCTATGACTGGGTGCTAGAAGAAAATGTATCTGAGGTAGGAGCAAGATGAGTATTCAAACTCCTGACCTAAACCAAGTTGGGGTAGTATCTTCAGTTGACGCTGGGTTGAGTCTATATCAAACACAAGCGATCGCTGTTCAAGAACCAGAATTAGTATCTTTATTACAAGCAATTCGCGATCGCGCATCTGTAACTGTACAGCAATCCCAATTGCCAACGACTCGCGATGAAGAGTGGCGATTTACCGATTTATCTGCTTTAAAGTCAGTTAATTTTCAAGCCGCACCGTCATCAACACTGAATTTAATGGCGCTTGAACCTCTGTTGCTACCAGAAGCACGCAGTCGGTCAGTATTTGTTAATGGTGTTTATGCACCTGAGTTGTCAGCAGTTACACTACCTGATGGAGTAATCGCGAGTAACCTTGATGAGCTACCACCAGCGTATCGTTCTCAAATAGAAAAACACTTAGCACAACTTCCAGGCGCACAAGAAGTCTTTACGGCGCTGAATACAGCAGCGATCGCAGATGTTGCCGTTGTCTGGATACCAAAGAATATTATTGTCGAAACACCAATTCATCTATTATTTATTTCAACTGCAAGTCACACTCCCATCGTTTCGCAACCGCGTTGTCTTGTCGTAGCAGAATCGAATAGTAGCGTCACGCTAATTGAAGATTACTTCAATCAAATGACGAACTTAGCAGCAGAAGAAACCGAAGCCGAAGTCGGCGAACCAATCTACTTCACCAACGCTGTTACAGAAATTTGGCTAGCAGAAAACGCTCAAGTTAACCATACCAGAATCGAACGCGATAGCCCAGAAGCTTTTCATATTGGTAAAACTGCGATCGCCCAAGCCAGAGATAGTCGCTACACTTGCACTGCAATTACTTTAGGTGCAAAGCTATCACGCCACAATCTAGAAATCTACCAAACCGGCGAACAAACCCAAACAATTCTCAACGGTTTAACCAAGATCTCCGGAAATCAACTCGCCGACACGCACAGTACTCTCGCACTCAATCATCCCTACGGTACAAGTCACCAACAACATAAATGTATCGTCGGCGATCGCGCCCACGCAGTCTTCAACGGCAAAATCTTTGTACCCAAACCCGCACAACAAACCGACGCCGCCCAACTTAACCGCAATTTATTACTCTCACCCAAAGCCAGAGTAGACACCAAACCCCAACTAGAAATCACAGCCGATAACGTCAAATGCGCCCACGGCGCAACCGTCAGCCAACTCGACGACGACGAAGTCTTCTACCTCCAAAGCCGAGGACTCAACGCCACCGACGCCCGCAGCCTCCTTGTCAACGCCTTCGCCGCCGAAATCATCAACCAAATCCCCATCCCCTCCCTGCAACAAACCCTACTAAAAACCATCAATCTCTAATTAATAACCTCTGCGCCTAGTAAGGTTCGTTTCCCCCCTCCCTCTAACCATGACACTCACCCGAGAAAAAACCCTAGCCGATCGCATCCGCAGTGACTTCCCCATTCTCCACCAAGAAGTCAACGGTAAGCCCTTAGTCTATCTAGACAACGCCGCAACATCCCAAAAACCCCTACTCGTCCTCAACACACTCCGCGATTACTACGAGCAGTATAATTCCAACGTACATCGTGGCGTTCATACCCTCAGTGCTAAAGCTACCGATGCTTACGAAGCTGCAAGAGATAAAGTTGCAGCCTTCATCAACGCCGCCTCACGTCAAGAAATTGTCTTCACCCGCAACGCCTCCGAAGCAATTAACTTAGTCGCCTACAGTTGGGGAAGCAGCTTACAGACAGGAGATGAAATTATTCTCTCTGTCATGGAACACCATAGCAACTTAATTCCCTGGCAATTATTAGCACAACGCACTGGTGCAGTTCTGAAGTTTGTTGAATTAACAGTAGAACAAGAATTCGATTTAGAACACTTTAAAACACTCATTACCGACAAAACAAAACTTGTCGCCACAGTTCATGTTTCTAATACTTTAGGTTGTATTAGCCCAGTTAAAGAAATTGTAGCAATCGCTCACGAACATGGTGCAAAAGTATTAATTGATGCTTGCCAAAGTGTCCCACACATGCCTATAGATGTGCAGCAAATTGACTGCGATTGGTTAGTGGCTTCTGGACACAAAATGTGCGCTCCTACTGGTATCGGTTTTCTTTACGGTAAATTAGATCTACTTCGTTCAATGCCACCCTTTTTAGGTGGTGGTGAAATGATTGCGGATGTGTTTTTAGACCATGCTACCTACGCAGATTTACCACATAAATTTGAAGCCGGAACCCCTGCAATTGCAGAAGCGATCGCCCTTGGTGCAGCAGTAGACTATCTGAGTGCCATTGGTATAGATAATATTTATGCTTATGAAGCGGAATTAACAGCTTACTTGTGGGAACAACTCGGACAAATCCCTGAAATTCAAACTTATGGTCCTCAACCTAAAGTAGCAGGTTTAGGCAGAGCCGCACTAGCAGCATTTACTGTGGGTGATGTTCATCCTCACGATCTATCGACAATTTTAGATCAAGCAGGTGTTGCAATTCGCGCCGGACATCATTGTACTCAACCGTTACACCGCCATCTTGGCATTCAATCTACAGCACGAGCTAGTTTATCTTTTTATAATACTCGGCAAGAAATTGATGTCTTTATTGCTGCTTTGAAAGAAGCTATAGAATTTTTTGGTAGTATTTTCAGTTAAGTGATATCGGGTGAGCGTAACTTACCCGAATTATAGCTATTCTAGTTTTGTTGCCTAGTGACTTCTTTAAGCTCTGGAACAATATATATAGCAAGTGACAAAGAAATAGTAGATAAAGAAGAACATATATCTGTAAATTGAGTATCTGGTAGAATTTTGTGAATGAGATCTGCTGGTAATATAATGTAGTCTAAAAATAAATAAATAGCGATTCTTGTCCAGCCAGAAAGTCCTAATTGTTTCAGTAAAACAAATGGCGATCGCACTTGCTCAAATGAGTATCTTTTTGAAAAAATAGATTTAATTTTATTTACAAATTGCTCTAAATAAGTGAAATATAAGTTTAGCATTTATCGAAAGATTAGTAATAAGTATATATAGCTTAATATTTGCCTTACATACTATCCTATTTAGACAAACAGAGAAATCGCAAAACCACTGATATTAATACAATACATTACATAAGTGGTTCTACAGAATCAGAAATACGTCATATGCTAATTCATTATTCAAAGTAGATAGAGACTGGTATAACCACTCAAACTTTTGTCAAACGAACTTTAATTTACATGAGAATCAGTATTATTTTCAGCCGGATAATGATCGTTGTATTTTTCTTGGTTGTAATAGTAAAGCGTACGAATTGGGTAAGGAATATTAATTTCAGCCCGATCGCACGCTCGTTTTAGTTCAACGATAACGCGGGTTCTTGTTTGACGTACCTGAATTTTCTGCGGCGCACTCCAGTAACGTACTACTAGCTCAATCGCACTATCACCAAAAGCAACAGCATCAACTTCAGGTGATGGACTTGGTAAAACACCTTTAACCTGTTTGACAGTTTCTAGAAATAAATCAATTGCACTTGTTAAATCAGTATTATAATCTACACCCACCTCCAAATCAGTCCGGCGATGTGGCATTGCAGTCAGTACTTGCACGGAACTTGTAAATACAATGGCATTGGGAATTAAAACGCGTTCTCCTTGATATGTTCTAATTTG
Organism: Gloeocapsopsis sp. IPPAS B-1203; assembly: GCF_002749975.1. Classification (NCBI taxonomy): domain Bacteria; kingdom Bacillati; phylum Cyanobacteriota; class Cyanophyceae; order Chroococcidiopsidales; family Chroococcidiopsidaceae; genus Gloeocapsopsis; species Gloeocapsopsis sp. IPPAS B-1203. The sequence continues at coordinate 126,958 of NZ_PEIG01000012.1, forward strand.
AGTAGAGCGAATAGTAATATCTTCTACTGTTCCTTCTGAACCATTAACAATAATCTGATCTCCTAAACGAAAAGGCTCATTTAAAAGTAGCAAGACTCCTGCCAGAAAATTTTTGAAGATGTCTTGAAACGCAAAACCAAACGCTACTGAACCTAAACCAAGTAAGCCAATAATATCTCCCAAACGCAAATCAGGAAACGCTAGTACACAGGCAAAGAGAATACCAGCTACCCAAGTGGCTACATGAGTAATCTGCACGAGAAGCGATCGCAGCGATTGACTTTTTACTACCCGCTTAGTTGTGACATAAGTCATTCTCCGAGTCACATTAGCTGCGTAACGTGTTAAAAATAGAATGATGATTGCTGCTACAAATGCTGGCAGTGATTCAATAGCACTACCCAACAACTGCAATAAACTTGATTGTACTTCCTGGATCAGAGCATTCATAAACTAAATTTTAGCTAGCACTTAGGTCAACTTAATACTTAATTCCTCAAGCATTTTATCGCTTTGGGGAGTTATCAATGATGATTAAAGTTAACTCAAAATGCTTAAAGCTCAAAATAAGTTCCAATTCGTAGATGGGGCTATCATATATGCAAAGTTGGCACAGGTCACAATCTTAAAGCAGCCACAAGTGCAAAAGTGTTCTTGCTATCTTAGGAAAGTATGCACACAAGCTGAAGAATGTACGCGACAAAATCAAAACCATCTTGGGCAAATGCGATCGCGCAACCTGCAAAGGAATTTTCTCATACCAAGTTACCCATCTTATCCGGTGAAATCCCCGCTAATCTAAGTGGTACGCTGTATCGCAATGGTCCAGCCCGACTTGAACGTGGAAAGATGCGTATGGGACACTGGTTTGATGGCGATGGTGCAATCTTAGCAGTAAATTTTGCTGATACCGCAGCGACAGCTTTATATCGTTATGTCCAAACACAAGGTTATCAAGAAGAAGCCGCAGCAGGGCAACTGCTTTATGGTAACTATGGTATGGCAGCACCAGGACCATTTTGGAATCAGTGGTTCAAACCCATTAAAAACGCGGCAAATACCTCGGTGTTAGCACTTCCTGACAAACTGTTAGCACTTTGGGAAGGTGGTAATCCTCATGCGCTTGATTTAGAAAGTTTGGCAACACGGGGCTGTGACAACTTAGGAGGGTTGCAAGATAATTCACCTTATTCTGCTCATCCCAAAATTGATGCTCAAACCAAAGAAATTTTCAACTTTGGCATTACCCCTGGCTTAAATGCAACGCTACATCTCTACAAAAGCGATGCGACTGGCAAAATCTTGAAAAAAGCGACATATACTCTTAACGGTGTTCCGCTAGTACATGACTTTGTTTTAGCAGGAGAGTATTTAGTATTTTTTATACCTCCTGTACGACTCAATCCTTTACCAATTCTCATCGGCTTAAATAATTTTAGTGATTCGTTAGAATGGCAACCGCAACTTGGTACAGAATTTTTAGTGTTTGATCGAGATTTAGCACTAGTTTGTCAGGGTGAAACTGAAGCTTGGTATCAATGGCATTTCGCCAATGGTTATGTAGACGATCGCGGCAATATTATCGTCGATGTCATCCGCTATGAAGACTTTCAAACTAATCAATATCTCAAAGAAGTCGCCACGGGTGAAACCCACACAGTTGCTAAAAGCGCACTTTGGCAAATATGTCTCGATCCGCGATTGGGGAAAGTGACAGCTATAGAAAATATCCTAGATCGCCATTGTGAATTTCCTGTCATTCCGCCATACTTGATGGGCAAACAAGCACAGCAGATTTATCTTTCTATACATCGCCCAGGAATTGATCCGCGCCAAGAGATGTTTGGGGCGATCGCGCGTTTTGACTATCGAACTCAAGCATTAGCGATCGCTGATTGTGGTGAAAACCGCTACCCTACTGAACCAATTTATGTTCCCAATCCTGAAAATCCTGATCGCGGTTGGATTGTAACTGTTGTTTATGATGGTAATACTAATAGCAGTGAAGTTTGGATCTTTGGCGATCGCCTTACAGAAGCACCAATTTGTCGATTAGGATTGCCTAATGTTGTTCCAATGGGGTTTCACGGTACATGGAAACCTGCATCAAATTGATCCAAATAGCTGGGTGACTAAAGTCGCAGCTAATCCACGGAGGTGGACTAGGTAAAGTCAACAGGACTGACGACAGCAGCAATCTAAGCTGAACAGATGAAGTTCACTTAAGGAAGCTCACCAAACTTGTTACGAAGAAGCAGCTGGTAACTGTTCTGGTTGCAAAGTTAATTCTTGAGGCAAACCATTACGATTGACAGTAATTTGGAGTGTTTTACCTAAATTGGTTGCTTCTACAGAGTCTTGTACTTGGTCGGCATTTTGAATTTCTACTTGATTGATTTGAGTGATAATGTCACCTGGACGTAGACCAGCACGGGCTGCTGGAGAGTTGGGAGCAACGTCAACGCTTAAAACTCCTTGTTCTTGCTCAATTTTAAAACCAAGATTACTCTGATTAATTTCTTGCTGAATTTCTGGTGTCAGTTCAATTAATCGCACGCCAATGTATGGGTGTTCAACTCGACCAGTTGTAATTAACTGATTTGCTATTCTTTGGGCAGTGTTAATCGGAATAGCAAAGCCTAATCCTTGCGCTCCACCAATAATAGCAGTGTTCACTCCTACGACTTCGCCTTGAGCATTAAGCAAAGGTCCGCCAGAATTACCAGGATTGATTGCTGTATCGGTTTGCAGAAAATCAAGTCGTTTATCGTTGACACCGATATCTGAACCACTTCGTCCTGTAGCGCTAATAATTCCTTGAGTCACAGTATTATTTAAACCAAGAGGATTACCAATCGCAATCGCCCATTGCCCGACGACAATATTGTCAGAATTAGCTAGCTCAACTACAGGTAAGTTTGTTCCCTCGACATCAATAACTGCTACATCTGTGATAGGATCTGCACCGACAACTTTTCCAGCAAAACGCCGCCCATCTCTTAGCACAACTGATACTTCATCAGCATCTTCCACCACATGAGCGTTAGTGAGAATGCGACCATCTGGGCTAATAATAAATCCTGAACCAATACCTTGTTGAACTCGCTGTTCTGGGGGAAACAGTTCTTCACCAAAAAATCGTTCAATTAGCGGGTTACTAGCAGCAGGTACTTCAACTGTACGGGTAGCATCGATTCTGACAACTGCTGAGCCTACTTCTTGAACAACCTCGGCAACAAAGTTACCATTGTTCGGCTGAGCTACTTGTGAAGTAGGTGAAGGTTGGATTTGAGCATTTCTATTTTCTAGAGATTCGCATCCAGCGCTACCAATTACGAGCATTCCTAAATATAAAATGGGTTGTTTGAGAATTTGCTTAATTGTCTCCTTGTGCAAGTTGTTCAACTCCATAACTGTAAAACATACTAGTTCTAAAAACTGAGACAGAATTGAATTTATAACATTAGATCGTAATAGTGGAAAACTGGTGGAGATTAGCTAGGCTATGGCACTTATCACTAGCATCCAATACTTTGACTATATGTGTAGTAATACCAATTTTTTAAATGCTTGCCACAAATTAATCCCTGCGTCAGTCATCTATAGCGATCTTAAAGTGAATTGGTATAAGGCACGATCGCTTATTTATGTTGTTTAAGGTAGAGTGGACATTCAGTGCGCCCTCTCATTATTAGGTATTAGCAATTTTGAGGTAGATATGAGTTAGATCAAAAAAATAATTATTGATTCCATTTAGCAACTATCCAGAAAGATTCTGAGAGCAAGTAATTCTTTACTACTGGTTGAATTCAGAAGTAGTCTTAAATAAAATTTTTGTTGAATATTGCTATTGCAAATTGATGCAGTATCTAAAATTATATCCTATCTTAGGGACATTTCATAACTTCTTTAAGGAAAATATAAAAATTAGTGACGTATGTGTTGAAATACAAATAATTATTATTTTCGTTTCGGCATAGAGTAATTTTACTTTGCTTTGCTATAAGTTGTTTTTTATTTTCAAATTAAATCTTTACGCTATTAAGCTTAGGTATTATAGGAGATATATAAGATTACAACTAATATTTTATTTAATTTAAAGCTGCTTCTACTTGCTCAGCAAGTTTCAGAGGATTAAATGGTTTATTGAGTATACCCTTAACCCCCAAATCTATAAAACTTTGCCTCAAAAAGCGCCCTTTAGCTGTTAGTAAAATAACAGGAATAGTATTAGTGATTGTACTAGATTGAAGTTTTTTTAACGTAGTTAGCCCATCCTCGTCTGCCATCATAATATCTAAGAGAATTGCATCGGGTTGACGATCTTGGGCTAAGTGTAAGCCTTCACGACCTGAATGAGCAATTAGAACCTGCCATCCGCCCATAATTTCTAGGCAAGTTTGGATCAATTGTAAAATATCATCTTCATCATCAATAACTAAGATTCTCTTCTTTGTCATTGCGTTTTACCTTCTGCTCTAATTTATTAACTTAACAAGCGATCGCGCTTGTTGTTTTTCATATAGTCTTAATTCTTCCTCATCGTCTGTGTTTGTAAATCGAGAAGCCTGATAAATAAGTGCGCCAACTGCAAAAAGCGCAAATAGAAAGGCGATCGCCATCACGATACGAATTATAACGTTGCTAGGGCGAGGGTTTTGCATAAAATTTGATGGTTTTATTAGGGCAATTATGCCAGGACTGTTATTAAGTTGTTAGATTTAAAGTCATATAAACAGCATGCGGTTAATGCTGTCAAACTTGAGAAAAACCTAAGTATTGAGACTATTACGGTTCTTAAGATAAGGCGAAAAAGTGGAAAAATCGGGCAAAAAACGATGAAAGATAAACTTGTTACATCAACACAGAAAAGTAAGCCCAAGCTGTAGAATATGCTGAGAACGATGCGCCTTCACTTTAAGGGCTACAGCGTTGCTATGATTGCCGTAGCGATCGCTTTTCTGTTAACAAAACTTGTGTGGCGGCTAACCCAGCCTCATATTTACCCGTTGTTTCTCGCAGCGGTGATGGTGAGTTCTTGGTATGGTGGCATGAGGTCAGGTTTACTTGCCACTACTTTGTCTGCTGTACTATGCGATTATTTCTTTGTCCCCCCACTTTATACGCTACTACCTACCCAACAAGGAATAAGCGGGGTAATCCAATTTGGACTCGTAGCAGGACTTATTACCACTCTTAACACAAGACTGCGCTCAACTCAAAAACTAGCTCAACGCAATTATGAGCATCTACGTCAAAGCCAAGAAAGGCTGCGCCACAGCGAAGAACGCTATCGCATTTTAGTAGAAGGAGTGAGAGACTATGCAATCTTTATGCTCGACTCAAACGGCATTTTTGCGACTTGGAACGTCGGTTCAGAAAGGATATTAGGCTATCAGGAAGCAGAAATTATTGGGCAGCCTTTTGAACGGATTTTTACGCCAGAGGCAATACAGCAAGGCTTACCAGAACAAGTTTTGCAAAGAGCGATCGCCGCAGGTTTTTCGCGAGAAAATCGCTGGCACATTCGTAAGGATGGTACGCATTTTTGGACTCATTGTATTGTGACCGCGTTACGCGATGACAATGGAAATCTGCGGGGCTTTGCCAAAATTATGCAAGATATTACTCAGCGCAAACTCGCCGAGGAAGAACGCGAACAGTTATTGCTGCGCGAACAAGCCGCCCGCGCGGAAGCAGAAGCCGCCAACCGTGCTAAAGACGATTTTTTGGCAATCGTTTCACACGAACTGCGTACCCCAATGACGGCAATTATTGGTTGGGCAGGAATGTTGCAAACAGGGATGCTAGATAAAAATCGAGCGGCTTTAGCAATGGAGACAATTGAACGCCACGCTAACTTGCAAATGCAACTGATTGAAGATCTACTTGATATTTCCCGCATTGTCAGAGGAGATCTTGCACTCAATTTCGATAGAGTTGATTTGGTAACAGTCATTACCGCAGCCATCGAAGTTGTGCAACCAGCTGCTAATGAGAAAGCAATTGATTTAATGTTTATGCAAGAGTCAGAAGAAACCAGCGATCACTCACCCCTTGTTTGGGGTGACTCAGAACGCTTACAACAAGTCGTGTGGAACTTACTTTCTAATGCGATTAAGTTTACACCCCAAGGAGGAAAGGTAACAGTCAGATTGTCAGTAAAAATAAATGGAGAAACTGACCATTCCCTACTCCCTATTTCCTACTCCCCAAATTATGTTCAAATTCAAGTCAGCGACACAGGCATAGGTATTGATCGCGACTTTCTCCCCTATGTTTTTGATCGCTTTCGTCAGGCAGATAGCACGAGCGCCAGAACGAATAAAGGGTTGGGTTTAGGTTTAGCGATCGCGCGTCACCTAATCGAATTACACGGCGGCACTATTCAAGCAAATAGCCCAGGTATCGGACAAGGCGCAACGTTCGCGATTAACTTACCTTATCACACTATCCCACCAGAAAATTTTACCGTTACCAATTCAGAGCGAGCGCACTCTTATGTAGTTAGGGAGAATACCAAAACATTCAATAATCCGCCAAGGCTTAATGGCTTACGCGTACTAATTGCAGATGATGAACCTGATGCGCGGCAGTGGATTAGTGTCGTCCTTGATGAGGCTGGTGCAGAAGTGATTGCTGTTGCTTCCGTCGCTGAGGCACTTACGGCACTCGCGCAAAGACCAGATGTGTTAGTTAGTGATATTGGGATGCCAGGGGAAGACGGCTACACGCTAATGCGTAAAATTAGAGAATTGGGACCAGAAATGGGGGGAACAATTCCCGCCGTAGCCTTGACAGGATACGCTAGAGAAGAAGATTATACCAAGGCTTTAGCAGCAGGCTTTCAACTTCATGTTGCTAAACCAATCAGGGCAGCTGAGTTAATTGCTGTTGTTGCTAGCCTGGCGAGGACGGCTGGGAAGTTCTAAATGAGAGCGTTTTGTTACTAGTTTATGCTTCTGAGCATCGGCTAACACACATATAGAGATCGAGAAGGCATTGCTTTTGATAGATGTTTGCCCCAGTTAAAAATCTTTCAGTTAAATTAAAAAGCTTTTGTTCCTAGAGATAATTCTTCTAGAAGTAGACAGTTGCTATGAAAATTCTTGTAGTTGAAGACGATAGTTCAATCGCTCAATCTATTGCAGCAACACTTGCACAACAGCAGCATTGTCTTGTTGATGTTGCCACTGACGGTCAAGAAGGTTGGGAACTAGCAGTCGCATTCAACTACGATTTGATTCTGCTTGATGTAATGTTGCCCAAGCTAGACGGCGTAAGTTTGTGTCGGCAACTCAGGCAAAAAGGTGAGCAAATACCAATTCTCATGCTAACAGCAAAAGATACTAGCACTGATAAAGTCATAGGTTTGGATGCTGGTGCAGATGATTATGTTGTCAAACCGTTTGATTTTCCAGAATTGTTTGCTCGCGTCCGCGCTTTGTTACGTCGGGGATGTTCTACGCTACCTCCAGTGTTGCAATGGGGTGAGTTGCGCCTCGATCCAAGTAGCTGTGAAGTGACGTACAAAGAGCAAGTTTTGCATTTAACTCCAAAAGAGTATGCGGTATTAGCGTTGTTTCTCCGCGACACTCGGCGGACATTTAGTCGGGGTGCGATCGTCGATCGCCTGTGGAATTTAGAAGATCCGCCGCAAGAAGATACGATCAAGTCTTACATCAAAAGCTTGCGTCAAAAACTTAAGACCGCAGGTGCACCTAGTGATTTTATCGAAACCGTTTACGGTTTAGGCTATCGCCTGAACCCACTATGGCAAGATTCGCATCCAGAACCAACAGTGTCCGATTTGAACGAGATGCAAAAAGAAATTTTGTCAGCAGTAACTAAGTTCAGGGAAGTTTTTACCGCAGGAATGAGCGATCGCCTCGCAGTGATCAAGCAAGCAGTGGAAGCTTTATGTTCTGATACGCTGAGTCTTCAACTGCGATCGCAGGCTGTTCTAGAGGCGCATAAACTTGCAGGTGCTTTAGGTAGTTTTGGTTTCGCTCAAGCTTCACAACTGGCTCAGGAAATTGAGTTTTTGTTAGAAGCTAAAGATATTAATAACTTCACTCACTGTCTGCGGCTATGTCAACTTCTAGAAGCATTAGAAGAGGAAACAAAACAAAACCCAGATAAGTTAATTATGAGTAAACTATCTATCAGTCAACGAAATTCTAAAGATATTTAAGCACGATAAATATAACTCTTCTTTTGTTAAGATATATACCCTTAAAGATAGATGACAATAAATAATTATTAACTGTGGTTTTTGCTTTAAAAGCTAATATGTTTGTGCTGGTAAGGAAGCCGCAAGGCAAGCCTTTGACAAAAGCCTCCACTAGTTTTCCACTATTAAAGTTTAATTTCAGCACATAGCTAGTTTGTTCAGCAACTGATGCTCTAAAAACTGAGTTGTACATCTTTAGAGCTTGGTTTTGCATTAATCAAAGTCTGAATAAACAAAGCTTAGCTAAAACATAATAAAAGCGAACACTGGATGGATAGTTTATTTCAGCGATCGTCTTCTTTAAGTGCTATTTTACTGATTTTTGGAGTATTAGTTGGTGCTGTAAGTCTCAACACAGCTTCTGAACCTGCTTTTGCACAATCTTCTGGAACTCCAACTCCGTCACCTGTTCAAGGCACAGCTACTAACTTTTCTGATGTTGCGGCTAACTATTGGGCGCAACCATTTATCCAAGCGCTAGCTGCTAGAAATATCATTGCTGGCTTTCCTGATGGCACTTTCAAACCAGAACAACCAGTACAACGGGCTGAGTTTGCAGCAATGATTCAGAAAGCTTTTAATCAAAACCGCGTGCGCCAGTTAGAAGGCTCTGGATTTACCGATGTCCCAACCGACTATTGGGCGACAGCTGCGATTGAGGAAGCATACGAAACAGGGTTTATGGGAGGCTTCCCTGGAGGAGAATTTCAACCAGCACAAGATATTACCAAGTTGCAGGCGATCGTTGCTTTAGCAAATGGTTTGAATTTGACTGCTGATAGTTCTCTGCAAAATGCGATCGCGACTTCTTATTTAGATACTGAAGCAGTTCCTGCTTATGCCATAGATGAAGTCGCAGCAGCAACTCAAGCTAACCTTATTGTCAACTATCCCAATGTCAGACAACTAAATCCACAACAATCACTCACAAGAGCAGAAGCCGCAGCCCATATATATCAAGCTCTAGTACGGTTAGGACAAGTGCAACCTTTAGCTAGCAATGTGGCAGCCACTCAGTATATTGTAGGTCGTACTGCTGCGAGTGGTCAAACTCCTGCAATTACCCCAACGCCTAGTCCGACAACTTCTAACAACTTGGTTGCAGTAGCAGCATCAAATCAATTTTCTACACTAACTTCTTTATTAAATGCTACAGGGTTAGCAGAAAGCTTGAGCGTACGAGGACCATTTACGGTTTTTGCTCCTACAGACGCAGCCTTTGCAGCGTTACCTGAAGGAACTTTGGAAAAGTTGCAACAACAGGAAAATAGCAAAGTTTTGATCCAAATTTTGCTGTATCACATTGTTCCTGGGCAATTTACCGCCAGCGAACTCTCAGCAGGGGACTTAAAAACGCTTGCAGATGGATCTGTAAACATTCAAATTGATCCGGCTCAAAACCAAATTGCTGTCAATGACGCTAAAGTTATTCAACCAAATATTCAAGCCAGCAATGGAATTATCCATGCAGTGAATGAAGTTCTACTACCACCTAACCTCAATCTAAGTCAGTTGCAGTAGTTCTAATAGCAATCTCGAATAAATGTAACTTTTTTTGGAGCTAGCTATGTTACAAAATAACAGGTTTGATGCGATCGCGCGTTCGACTACCGTCCGTTTAACGGAGGTGAATACTAACGATTTGATGAAAAATACGATAGCGAATGAAAAAACTCTTCATCAAAAAGCTTTGGAACCAAAAATTTTGGATGAACCAAATTTAATTTTAGAAATCCCCGAAGGAAGACTGATAGATAGAGAAAATATAAACTTAGTAAATCCTCCTGAATTTGCAGGAAATGTCTTATCTGTTTACTTAGCCATTGCTGCTGGGGCATTAATTGTTTTTGGGATATTGCAGAAAAAAATACAAAGCCATATTACTACTGATCTTTTAAGTCATCTCAATCGCGTCCCTTGTATGCACTGTCATTTTTTTTCCACGAATCCGTATCTTAGGTGTGCCATAAATCCAGTCACGGTTCTCACTAAAGAAGCTATTAATTGCTCAGAATATCGTTGTTGCAATAGTAAACATCTCCACTAAGCCTTTCTAAAAACTTGGTCAATCTTAAACAAGGCAGCTAATGCATATAATTTTTCAGCAGTCAATATACAACGCGATCGCACGATTCATCATGACTGAAAACTAATGAGAACTAAACCAGCCACTTGCTTGAAAAAGCAAAATATGGAGGCAAGATTGTGCGCTTAGGTCAATGGCTCGGCTTGCTTGTCTTTGTGATTTCTCTCTATATTCTGTGGCGAATTCGGCAAGTTGTTTTGTTGTTGTTTGCGGCTGTAGTCTTAGCAACAGCTTTAAACCGAATTGTGCGACAAATGCAGCAATATCATATTAAGCGTGGAATTGCGATCGCTATTACAGTTGTCATTTTACTATCACTCATTGTTGGATTTTTTGCAGTTATTGTGCCGCGTATTATCGATCAATTGCAACAACTGATTGGAGTCCTACCTCAAGTATCAGCCAGAATTGATACTTGGGTGAATTGGTTACAATCTAGAATCCCAGGAGCAATGTTTGAATTCCGTGTTTTAGAAAATATTCCACAACAGCTTCAAACCTGGGTAGCAAGGTTGTTAGGCAATTTTTTTGTCTTCCTCAACAACTCGCTTACTGCTATTTTGGGCGTATTACTATTCTTAGTTCTAACAATCATGCTATTAGCTAACCCTTCTCAATACCGACGAGTATTTATCCTTGCTTTTCCCGCTTTTTATCGACGCAGAGTTAACGAAATACTATCTGAAACTGAAGAATCTTTAGTTGGTTGGATTAAAGGTACTCTCATCGCAATGGTCGTTATCGGTTTAGTTTCTTTTATTGGGCTGTCAGTTTTGGGAGTACCGCTACCTTTAGTCAATGCTACTTTAGCTGGATTATTAGAATTTATTCCCAATGTAGGACCAACTTTGAGCGTCATTCCACCAGTGCTTCTTGCTCTGCTTGATGCTCCTTGGAAGGCAGGAGCAGTTATATTACTTTATATTGCAATTCAACAATTTGAAAGTTTAGTTTTGGTTCCTTTCATTATGAAGCAAGAAGTAGATCTGATGCCAGTTTTCACCATCTTAGCAGTCGTAGTTTTTGCTAGCTTGTTTGGTTTTTTAGGTTTATTTCTGGCAATTCCGCTATTAATTATAGTACAAATCTGGTTCAAAGAAGTCTTGGTCAAGGATATCATGAACAAATGGCAGGAAAAAAAATAATTAAAACTGTTTACCTAATTAAATTTAATTGCACTAATATATTTGAATAAATAGATAATATGTACAATTACTCGTGCTTGCAAAAATAAAACAAGAGCAAAAACATAAAGTATTAAAAGTAGAACTTTTAATATTAACTTAACAATATAAAATAATTTAGCATATAAACTAAATATTTATTTTTTAAAAAGATTAGTAATTTATTTAGATTAAAAACATTACATTGATGTAGTTTCTTATACTAAATACAAAAATAAATATAAGAGATTTTCTATTACTTAAGATTGACTTTAGCTAGAGTTATTATTGATAGGTTAATGTTAATAAGTCAAGCTAAAATCTTAGTAAGAAATAGAAGTCATGGAACAAACCAAAAGTAGTAAATTGATTAAACTAGTTGGTGTTAGCTTGCTAGCAATATCTACAGCAGTTATACCGTTAACTCTACCTACCTCAGCTCAAGCAGTACCTGGAGTTGGAGCAGGAGTATACGAACGCGAAGGAGTGTATGAAGATAATGATTTTGACTGGGGTTGGTTGGGATTAATTGGTTTAGCTGGTAAAGATAAAGGTCGTCGCAGCGATGCAACTGCTTATCAAGAGCCTGAGTCAGTCCGCAATAACTATAGGGAATAATCAACTACTGGCGTTTTTCTAATCAAGAAACAAAACTTCAATTTCTACTCACTTTGAGAGTTTTTCGAGCAATTAAAAATTGAGGAAATAGGGGGTGCTTTAGTTATGAAACGTTCTCGGTTAATTCAAGCGGTTGGTACTGTTATTTTAGGTGCAAGTATGATAATTTTACCTGCTTGCACTACAGAGCCAGTTGGGACTGTGGCACCACGTCCAGGGGTTGGAGTTGTGGCTGAAAGAGATAATGATTTCGATTGGGGTTGGATTGGTTTAGTTGGCTTGGTTGGTTTATTTGGCTTAAGTGGTAAAAAAGGCAATCGCTGAATCGAAGCAACTGATTATCAAGAGCATAATCTAGCTTTTATTAAGCTACAAAGATTGTCTTAGATTCATCTCAGTAGTAAAGTGATGCTCATAGTCTGATGAAAATCATCGAAGCAAAGTCGTGAATTTCATATGTTAGTTCTTGAAAGAAAGCCTTAGTCTACCAAGATAAGGCTTTCTCTCTATTGCTCTTGTGCGCTTGAACTAAGGTTGCTGATAGCTTGTAACTCGCAAGATGAGTTCACCTTGATTTGGGTTGCGATTGAATACAAAAGCTCCTTTTTTAGTTTCACCTTTGGATAAATAACTAATCTGTTGTTTGCCAGTTGCCTCAACCATACCATCAACCCGCAGTTGGGCAACAACTTGCACTGCATCAGCGGCTTGTCCGCCAGTATTGGTAACAGCAAAAGGAATGTAAAATTGGTCTTGAACTTGGCGAGTGTTCCCAGCACGTCTGACAGAAATCGCGGGAGGACGGTTATCTTGCGCTAGCCACTCATAAATTACTAAACCTGCGATCGCCGCCAAGATGAATGAAGCAATACCAAAAGATACCCACTCAGCCAGCGATCGCTTTTGCTGTTCTCGATCGGGGGGTTGCTGTCCTTGACTCATATTGCTAACCGTCCGGCTGCGCCACCAATTGTCGATGGTAAACTCAAAATTATGCTGTAGCTCAACCACATAAACCACGGATCTGCAAACCTGAGTTGGTGGAAGAAAAATAACATTAAAACTGAGGCTACTAAAGATACTAAGTAGCAGGCGATCGTTTCGCTCCAGGGGTGCTGAAATAAGCCTCGTTGTTGTTGGCGCTTTTGTTGATTGACAAAACCTGCTTCAAACACAATACCGTAAGATATCAACAATGAGGCAACCATAATCGCCAGCAACCAAGGTGCGGAAATTGCAGACGACAGTATAGGGATTTCATCCGTAGGCGCAATGTTAAATGCAATAAACAAAGTACCGATTGAGGTAGCGCCTAAATCAGCGATAGTAGCATTTAGCTGATCTTGGTTTTGTAGTTTTGCTTTGTCCTGTTTAGAACCACTTTTGTCTTGACGTTCGCCACTGATAAATTCGTTCGCTACAGCTACACCGATCGCAAACGGAATGCTCTCATAGATCGTTTTACCCAACGCTGCACTGAGTGTGATTTCTAAAGTTATTCTCTGTAGTAGAATCAATATTCCTGCTGAGCAAACAAGTCCAATTGCGATCGCTTCCACACTATCCATTGCGGCTTCTAAGGGGGAGTTAGCTTGACTTTTGCGAAAACCAGCAGTGCGATTAATCAGAGAAATAATGATGAATGTGACTGCTAAAACCACTAACATTTCTGACGGTTCAGCGGTAGAACCAATCTGCCAAACTTCCATCGTGTACAGCAGCGGAATTCCAAATAAAAAACCACCTGATGCACCCCGCATTAAATCGTCGCACTCACTTAACCAAATTTTTTGTTGCGGACGCTTTGCTGTATTATTATTTGTCATATGTTCTTGTGCCAACTACAGAGCGCCAATTGCTAAAACTGAAATCCCAACAAATTCCAGTAGGCAAGAAAGGGAATAAAGACCAACGCAGCTATGGTTATTAAAGAATAATGCGATCGCTTTACAAAAGACCAATACTGATTTTTCCAAGCCAAAGCGGTAAAAACTATCAATCCTAGTGTCAACGCAGAGGTAAGTAGAGGAATACAAAGTAATGCGATCGCGACAGCAGGTACGCCATACACTAGCCGCCAAAAGTTATACAGCCAAATTGATATGGGAAAGCCAATCAAAAAAACTAGATTCAAAGTACCGATCAAACCTGCAAGTATCCAAGCCCAACACAACTTTTGTCGTCTTTGACGCTTACTGCGCAAACGTTGAATTAAAGGCACGATCAGATAAATTATCGCAGCTGATAGAAAGACTACAGCACAAAAGCCAACAACTCCTAATTGTACCCAGACCCTTTCATACCAATGAATTCGCTCGAAGGTTCCGATAACGGGCCACAGTGGATTAAACGCAAATGCAATTCGACCGCTGCTGTCCTCACCAAAACCAGTGAAAGCTTCGTCGTTGGCTCGCTGGAATAACAACGGTTCCACAGGTACTAACTGGATCTGGGGAGCATTTCCTAGAAAAAATAAACTAGGAGTCCGAACCTGCAAAGTGCCGTTATCACCTTTCTCAATCTTGATATGCTTAAAAGGTGCGCTCATTTTAGCAAAGGTGTCGCGGGGATACTCCAAGTCACGGTAGATGCTAGTAAACCGATTCAGTTGCTCCTGAGTGAGGGAAATCGGTTGCTTACGTGCAGGTGTAGTAACAGGAAAATAGCGGTCAAAAAATTGAGATAGTAATTTTCCATGTATCCCAGCGAAACTATTGGTTGCAGTAAAGATACCAATGTTTCGGTCGCTTAGCAGGGTAAGAGAACTAGAGTATCCACGCAAGCTGCCTAAGTGGGTGAGCGCTCTAATCGCATTTTCCAGCCGTTCGTGAAACTCGTAAGCAGTGCCAGGTAATAGGGGATGTTGGGTAAAGTGCGTTTGGTGCATCAACTGGGCGGTATCCGGCTTGAGGATACGCGCATTTTCATAGCGACCGAGTTGTAAGTGAGCGATCGCAAAGTGAGCCATATCTATAGCAGTTGTTTGCAGCGAAGCCGCTGGGGCAATGTTGAGATATAAATAGGGAACAGATTTAAAGTTACCGTTTTGATACTGATAGCCCATAGCCAAATCCTCTGCAAGGGGTGGTGGCGGTGGCTGGACAAAGGTGCTGCGGGGCATATTCAGCGGTTGAAAGATGTTTTTGTCGATATATTGATCGAAGGGAAGACCGGAAATCTTTTGTACCAAATAACCTAACAACGCACTACTATGACTGGAATAGTTGTAGAGTTTGCCTGGAAACCAGACGACAGGCGGCATTTGGTCAGCTAGGTAGTCTCCTAGTGGCTGCATCTCCTCGGCGGTGCGAGCCGCAAGTCCAATCCGCCTTTGAGAAGTGCCGTCCGTATGCGTCATTAGTTGAGCAACTCTAACTGGTTCGGGATAAGGATTTTCTAGTTGGAAATTTGTAAGGTAATTGTTAACCTCACCATTTAATTGCAGCAATCCTCGCTCGTATAACTGCATTGCTGCTGTAGCGGTAAAGAGCTTGGAAAGCGAGGCAACACGAAAGAGAGTTTTATCGGCTTCAACTGGGATTTTCTTTTCTACGTTGGCGTAACCATAACCTTTAGCAAAAAAGATCTTGCCATCTTTGACTACAGAAACGACTCCACCAGGAATATGAGACTTCGACATTTCTTCTTTAAAGAAATTGTCTACAAATGCTTCAAATTCTTGCGGATC
This sequence comes from Gloeocapsopsis sp. IPPAS B-1203, assembly GCF_002749975.1. Classification (NCBI taxonomy): domain Bacteria; kingdom Bacillati; phylum Cyanobacteriota; class Cyanophyceae; order Chroococcidiopsidales; family Chroococcidiopsidaceae; genus Gloeocapsopsis; species Gloeocapsopsis sp. IPPAS B-1203. The sequence continues at coordinate 142,746 of NZ_PEIG01000012.1, forward strand.
ATTTAATCCAGGCGCAGTAGGAGCCGCAGGTACAGATTGCACTGGTTCAGTAATCGGTTGATCTGGTTGGCGATCAATAACCTGTATATCGGCTGGAGTATTTCGCGCCCAACTTGGTAGCACAGATAATGAGAGAAGTAGAGTAGCTAAAATTATCCAAGAAATTAACCTACAGGCATACTTGCGTTTTTTGAGAACTTGGTTTTGTTTCTGAAACAACATTTCTTTGGTTGACCAACTGTGTCAATTCTTGTATTACAGATAGCTTTTTCTCTTGCCATTATTCTTCATTTAAGGAGGAAAAGAATATTCAACTAATTCAAATTAATAATTACAACTATATTTATCTTTCTAGATAAATCTAAATAGTGGAGAATTGGTGGAGGAATTGATAAATTCACCAAGTCAAGCTACCACTTAGTGAATAAATTTGGTATTGATGATTTCTTAAGGGGTGGAAAATCAACAGCTTTTGCTAACAACTGGATAACTCTGAACGGACAAGTTCATTATAGTAACAAACAAAATTCTAAATTGTCTCAATGTGATTTTCAAGTTTCTAAAAAAACGACAAGGTCTTCCTCAATAGCCGCGATACTCGTTGTCTAAGTGCGTTGTTCAACCCTTCAAGGTAGCTGGTTAGTTTTAAGGGAATGCACTCCTGCATTGCTGCCATATCAATTCTGTCTCCTTGCCCACTACATATGTTGCTGACTGAGTAGAACCATGTTATTGGCTTGCTAATAATCGTATACTACTGCCTCTTGCTGGTAGACAGCTGGCAGACTCACTAAAGCGGTTGCCAATATAGCAGCCGACAATTATCACGAGTTACAACTAATTCTTACTAGAAAATTAAGTGTTTCAGGAGCTTTGGGAGGTAGGTAAATCATTAGACAGACAGCAGATTCGCTCAATCCCCAACTAGTGGCAATATGGAACTGAGTGCGATATTCTCGCGCCTTTTTCGAGTACCAGCAACAATTGGGCTAAGGGCACTGAGTTTACACTGTCTCCCGTTGTCCCCGTCGGTCGAGATTGGGTTGCAGCACCTCCACCATCTGGTCAAAGGTTTCGCGAGGCACTCCGCATTTACGTTTGAAGGTGCTTGGTTTCAGGTATTTGATTTGCCTGTAGGTCATGGCTGCTTTCTCCTTAACCTACTTGTGCCACCTTATTAATTATTCACGCAAGAAGTCTATTTCTTGGGTCAAGTACGCAGATGTGTTGGTCACTCCAATACTACGACTAATTGACTGTTCGCCACTGCGATTCAAAGTTCTGGTAATAAATCATCAACATCACAAAACAGAGCTTTTAAACTAGACATAAGGACAGGGAGGCTGAATTGGTCACAATTTTCAGCTTGTTACTCTCCTCCTTTTCTTATCCCGAACTTATGTTATGTAGTTCCATTAATGATGCGTATGATAACAGGGAAGTACAAAAGGTAAAAATCTAATGCTGCTTGCTCAGCTAAAAAGTAGTTAACCAAACTTCTCGTGCATCCTGGTAAAAACTTTCACCTCGTTGCCACTTGTATTGCTTCTCAGAAAGTAGTAAACCAAGCCAAACATTAACAAGCGGTATATTCAAAGCTTGCTGCAATTGTGCAAGCGTTACTGCATTGTCATTATTTTGTTGTAAATAAGCGGCGATCGCCCTCACCCAGACTGAAACATCTTCATCATGCGCAATATTCAAAGTTTGATTAAAAATCTCCTCTTCAGATAGTTCTGCTTTCCGGTGTATCTGTGCATCCAACACTTCCAACAAACTACTTTTAACATTTTCAATACCTTACTCACGTAACCATGCACTTGACTGGCAACCATCCCTGCACAATGCACCGCAGGTACAACGGCAATTTTATGTTGTCCTTGCCAAACTTCAACAGCAATCGCATGAACAGGCGTATCGGCTCCAGCATGACGTTACACCACAAGCACCGCGAACGTAACTTGGTGAAGCGGTTCAAATTCAACCGGAATTTATATTAACTCTTCCTGGCGCAGGCAGCTGCGCCTTTGGTTGCGGCGATCGCGATGCCGTGCATACGAGCGACGACTGTAACAAATACGCGGATTCCAGCAATTGTCACCTTCTTCCCCATGCAATGCTTGAGCTTGTGCCGCGTCGAGCATCGCGCATTTTTGACATTTTAATGGGATTGTCTTTGCCATCGACTAGAAACGCCGCAGCAGCGATCGCGAAACGATGATATACATTCATTTAAGGATCAATTAAATCGAATCCTAAGACAATATCTAAAGCTTGGCGAATCTGTTGCCAATAGTGAGCTTCAATGACGCCAACTTTATTGCGCATTCTTTGATAACTGACGGCTCGAATTTGCCCGACATCAACAAAGCGAGCTTTATCCAGTCCGTTAGTCAGCGAAGCTTCGACATTTACTGCATAAGGAGCCTGCTTACTACCAGGGCGAAATGGCAAAACAATCGTGACTTGTCCGTATTGGTTCATTGTATCGTTCTGGATAACCAAGCAGGAACGAGTTTTCTGTACTTCTGCCCCTACTGTCGGCTCCATTGCCACCCAGTAGATGTCTCCACGACGATAAGTGAGTTTACCCTTCGGCATCGTCTAGTCCATCGGCAACAACAGTATCCCACAGTTGAATTTCAGCTAAATACTCTGGGTCAGAGCAATCATCTTGAAGCGCTTTAATTAATTCAGCTTCAATAGTCCGCTGGCGCTCTTTTGCGAGTAAGGAGTTCAAATACTGGCTGCGGTTGCCATCAGCTTGTGAGTCGAGAAAGGCAACCAAGTCCTCAGTTAGAGTAACAGCGATCTTTCGCCTCATAAGCAATCATTCTCAAAAGGATATTTTCATCATACTAAATAGTATGATTTTCGAGATAGAGATTTGCAATTTCGTATTTTGTCTTAGAGTTGTCTAATAGCAGATGTTTAACCAATGCCAGAGAAGAATTAAATGCCAAAAATGGCGGAATTACTACCGCTGCTACTTAATCAGGTGGTGGCAACATTACGATCGCTGCAAGTCATATTCGCCTGCGGGGTAACAGCGATATTAGAACAGACCTGGCTAGCAGTGTAGGAAGTGGCGGTAACATTACCCTAACGGCTGACTCAATCATTGCTTTTAATGACAGTGATATTTTGGCATTTGCACCTGAAGGTCAAGGTGGTAACATTACGCTGAATACTCCTGTCTTTTTTGGCTTTGGCTATCGCCCAAGTGTTTCAGAAACGAACTACGCTATCCTTGATGGCAATAACCGAGTTGATGTTAATGCGAGTGGCGCGATCGCATCAGGTAACATCACTACACCAGACACCACATTTGTCCAAAACAGCTTGACAGAATTACCAGCAAACGTGATTGACACCGGTACGCTAGTTGCTAATAGTTGCATTGCTCGTAGTAGCGATCGCTCCACGGGAAACTTTATCATCACAGGTAGTGGTGGCTTACCGACACGGCCTGGAGATACTACAGCTTCATCTGCCAAATGGTCAGCTTATTTTGAGTCGCGAGTGTAAATGAAAAGTTGCACTTATATCAAAAGTTTCGCCACTAAATAAACACCTCAGGCGATACGTGAAAGAACTCTGCTAATTTCTTAGCCAATCGCTTACTAACACCGCGCTTGCCACTGAGGATTTCTGAAGTAGCACCTTTAGAACCAACTAATTCTGCTAGTTCTGATTGACTCATATTATGCTCCTCCATTAGGTGCAGCAAAATAGATTGAGGAGTTGAGCCTTTGTGTTGATAATGCTCCTCTTCAAATTTTTCAACCAAAATCACCAAAAGATCCAAGAGAGTATCGTGCTCTGGAGTGCGGTTTTTTTCCGCCATTAACTTTTCAATGATCTCCAAATACTTCTCATTTTCTTCTTCAGTCTCTACTACTTTTGGTTGAAATTCTACCAACAGAGAACCATAAACGTTTTTATCAATAGTAAGGGTCATCTTTCCATTTCTCCTTGTCGTATTCTGCATGAGTCAAAACGTATTTGACATAAACTATTCGCCTAGCATAATCAATACTTACTATGAGTCGATAGGTACTGCCCTTAATATTAAAAATCGTAGAGTTGCTAGCAAGATCAGCACTTGGAAAGACTTGACGCACTTCAGCTAAATTTCTCCATTCAGCTGATCTTGCAATCCTGTACCAGTTATCTAAAGGAGTCTTTGCGTCTGAATGAATTTCATAAAATTCTTCTAGCTTTTTATTACTAATAACGTGCATGAATATTAGATAAAATAGCCTCTTTAAGTCAATTAAAACTAAGAAAAATAATCTAATATCCTTCTATGTTCACAAAATGTGAACAAGTTGTCAACACTAATATTATTAAAAGTGGATGACTTTTTTGGAATTTTGACACTTTTGGTGAGAGGCGGTTGCGCCCAAACTGAAATCGTTGTAATTGTGCCATCCCACAACTGAGCCATCTGCTTTTGAGTTTTGCCTCCATGCTCCTGAACAAACTCGGCGAACTTGTCCAAATCGGTAATTTTGCTCTGCGAATTTTCTTGGGGCAACCCTTGGTGCGATCCCTGCCACCTTTGATGAGGCTACGAAAGGCGCGACGGACTTGAAAAACTTTGATCCTCAAGAATCGAGTGCGGCTCCTGGTATAGTTCTATTACCTGCGCCTGCGTCTAATTGTGCTGCTTCGCCTGAAGTGGATGAGGAACTCGTGGACACAGTGATGGCTAGGTTAGCGTCTACGCTCATGGCGGCTCGATAACTTTCCCTTGAGTTCCCCAGTGCGCACCGAGAGAACTGACTCAATCGTGTAAATTTCTACTATCATGCAGAGCAATTTCTTCACTACTATTTTACTGCCACTAGCTCTGGCAGTTGTCATGCTAGGAATGGGGCTAAGTCTAGTTCCAAAAGATTTTCAACGCATTACCCGCGACCCTGTAGCCGTTGCAGTGGGAACAATATGTCAAGTATTGCTACTACCGCTCATTGGAGTGCTAATTACGCTCTTTGTTCCGATGCAGAGTGCGATCGCAGTTGGCTTAATTGTCCTTGCTGTCTGCCCTGGTGGTCCTTCCTCCAATCTTATTACCTATCTAGCAAAAGGCGATGTTGCTCTCTCAGTGACGCTGACAGCATTCAGCAGCATAATCACCGTGTTCACGATTCCCATCTTTACGAATCTGGCGCTTCAGTATTTTATGGGTCAAAATGCCGCAATCTCACTGCCGATCGGAAGAACAATACTGCAAATCTTTCTGATCACATTGTTGCCAATTGCAATCGGAATGGTCATCCGTCACCAGTTTCCCAACACAGCGAAGCGTATTGAAAAACAAATGAGTCGTCTTGCAGCAGGTTTACTGGCATTGATTATTGTGCTGATCTTGATTCGGGAAGGAAGTAAACTGCCAGGATTCATCGCACAGGTGGGAATCGGAGTTTTGTTACTCAATCTACTGGCAACATTGGCAGGATTATGGGTCGGAAAGCTATTTCGTTTGCCGTTAGCTCAACAGATTTGTATTGCGATCGAGGTTGGAATTCAGAATGGAACGTTAGCGATCGCAATCACTGCTGGTTTACTCAATAATCTTGATATGGCTGTACCTGCTGCTGTTTATAGCTTGCTAATGTACGTAACTGGCTTTGGAGCTATTCTTTACGGCAGAAGAGTAAGCAGTAGTGTGTCTACCTCAAAATAGCTCAAGAATCACCGCGTATGATTCGGTTGGGGTCACGTTCTAACTTGTGGATGCGAGTGTAAATGAACAGTTGCACTTATTCAAAAGCTACACCACTAAATAAACGACTCAGACGATCGCACCCAAACTGAAATCTTTGCTTTGCATTTATTTATAGGAGATGCCCACACGCCCGCGAGTAAAGATGGTGTTGCTCAGTTGCAGGTACATGTAACAGTGTTTGACAACGTACGGAGAAAGGCTTCGGCTTAATCCTACCCCATGATTCGAGCAAAAATCATCTCTGACAGCAACATTTTACTCTAAGCACTCGTAACTTGAAGAGATTTCAGAAATTTTTATTTACTATGCATGCGCTTGAGCGCGCTCAGCTAGCTATCCTTGTAAAAGTGACAACAATAACTACTGCTCTCAAAATCTCAAAATGTTCAAAAGCCGTTGGATACAAGGAGTTTTATTAGGAATAATGGCAATGGTCGTGGTGGTGGCTTGCACTCCCACTACAACGCAAAATTCTAACAACTCCCCTGAAGCTACCTCACTTACTCGGCTGACCTTTGGGGTAGGTCCTTACTTTCCGATTCCTAACGAAAATCGCAAACAGTTTGAACCATTGTTTAACGCACTGGCAGAACAAGTAAATTTACCAGCTGAGGTAACAGTTGCGGATGACTGGATTGGTATTTCAGAGGCACTAAGATCGCGCACTTTGGATGTTGCTTGGTTAGGTCCTTGGGGCTATATGCTGGCAAAGCACACCGATCCTTCCTTGCAGGCAATTGCTACTGTCAATTACAAAGACAAACCTACTTATTATTCAGTCTTGATGGCACGAGCAGATGCACCATTCAATACTCTAGAAGAGGCAATTGCTCAGAGTCAGCAGGGTACCAAGCTCAAGCTCAGTTTGGCAGATGTAGGCTCGACGTCGGGTTGGCTCGTTCCCCAGGCGGAATTTAAGCGACGCAATCTCGATCCGAAAGTTGTATTTGACTATAACGAAGGTGCCAGTCACGCCGCACAAGCGATCGCTGTACTAAGCAACCAAGTGGATATTGCCTCTGACTACGACCGTAATCTAGATGTTTTGACCGATGAAGGCAAGATTGACAAAAGTAAACTCAAGATCATTTGGCAATCTGAGCCGTTGCCTAACGATCCAATTGTAGTTCGAGGCGATTTCCCAGAGACAATTAGAACTCAATTGCAAGAAGCACTAGTTAATCTACCTCCAGAACAAGCTAAAACTTTATTGCCCAAAAATTACACGGGGTTTGTCTCATCCGACGGCAGTAACTACGCTCCGATTGAGCAAGCAGGATTACTAGTTGGCAAGCTAAAATGACCTTTCCATCTACTAAGCACAAGGTCGATCGAGCAGATGATTCCCCTAATTTAAATGCAATCCTGGCAGCGGAGCAACGACGACAGGGAGGTATCTGGAAACTCCTACATCGTAGCTTTTGGGGAGTGCTGGCGATCGCCCTACTGATTGCTAGTGCCCGCACAGCAAGGGTCAATTTGTTGCAATTTTGGCAGCGCATCCCTACGGTGGGAGAGTGGCTGTCTCGTTTATTTCCGCCTGATTTTTCAGAGCTACCCATCTTTTTTGAAGCGATTTGGGAAACCTTAGCAATTGCCATTATTGGTACAGGTTGTGCAATTCTGGTTGCCGTTCCTCTAGCCTTGTTAGTTGCGCGAAATATTACTCCGGTGCAATGGTTAGCCACTCCCTTGCGAGGGCTACTAAATTTGCTACGCGGTATTGATACTGCTATTTTCGCTTTATTTTTTGTTTCAATTGTGGGTTTAGGACCCTTTGCTGGAGCCTTGGGTGTAGCATTTCACACGACTGGATCGATGGCAAAGCTCTATGCTGAAGTGCTGGAGTCACTACCCAGCGAACCGATTGAAGCTATTGAAGCCACTGGAAGCGATCGCCTTCGCACCTTTGCCTTTGCGGTCTTGCCCGAAGCTCTACCTGGATTAATTGGCATTAGTTTGTACTTATGGGAATTTAATGTCCGTTCTTCTGTAATTTTGGGTATCGTTGGGGCTGGAGGTATCGGCTACGAATTGCTAGTTAGCTTAAAGTTGCTCGACTTTCCTCGTCTTTGTACTATTTTGCTGCTGATTCTAGCTATGGTCAGTCTAATTGATGCATTCAGCGCCTACTTCCGCCAGCGATTGAATTGACATGATTGTTGTTGAAAATCTTACTAAATCCTACCAGCGCGGTCACTTCGCGCTCCACAATGTTGGCTTTGAGGTCATGCCTCATACTTTCACTGCGATTTTGGGTACGAGTGGATCTGGAAAAACAACTTTGCTGCGCTGCCTTCTGCAACTTACTCAGCCTGATACAGGAAAGATTTGGTTTCAAGGGCGGAATTTAAACCAATGTTCTGCTCTAGAGTTACGGCAGGCACGCATGCAGATTGCAATGGTGGCTCAGCAATTTAACTTGGTGCGGCGTCGCACCGCTCTAGAGAATTGCCTGGGAGGTTGTTTGCCAGAACTGCCACTGTGGCGCTGTTTAACGAGCCAGTTTCCTGCTAGCTTATTGCGGGAAGGGTTAGCTGCCTTAGAGCGGGTGCAATTATTAGAGTTTGCCTTTCAACGCGCCGATCGCCTTTCGGGAGGACAACAGCAGCGAGTTGCAATTGCCCGTGCCCTTACCCAAAAAGCTCGCCTAATTCTGGCAGATGAACCTGTCGCTAGTCTTGACCCTGAAACTGCCCATGTGGTGCTGCGACTGTTGCGATCGCTCTGCGACCAGGAAGGCATCACGATTCTCTGCAATTTACATCAAGTTGAATTAGCAACACAGTATAGCGATCGCATTCTTGGTATTCAAGCGGGTAAATTAGTCTTGGATGCCTCAACGGATCAATTTAGCGATTCGGATAGCAATCTAATTTATAAAACCCAATCAGTGGCTTGATTAAAGTTGAACAAGTAAACAAAATTCTGTGTTGTTTGCACTCAGCAACTTATTAATGGCTTCGAGTCACAGAAAGACCACTGCAATCAAGTCAAATGAAAATATCTTATAACTGATTGAAAGCGGTTGGGATAAAATTCTAGCAAGATTCTACGCTCTAATTGAGGAATCAAAACGTCAAGGCAATAAGATTACCAAGGAATATATTACTAGTTTCGGCGAACAGTTACAGCCATTTGATGGCGTGACTCAAATGTTTGATCGCCTGCAACAAAGCGCTTACCAAATCAATCCTGAAGTAGAAGTTGAATTTTACCTAATTACTTGCGGCATGGTAGAAATTGCTTACCATAATTGCATTGCGCCTTGTTTTAAAGCTATGTGGGGATGTGAGTTCTCTTATGACGAAGATGGCGGAATTAAGTTTTTGAAAAAAATTGTTACTCATACTGAGAAAACTCGTTATCTCTTTCAAATAGCAAAAGGAATTGAGCATCATCAAGATGACGGTAAAACTTTTGTTTACCGAGACGTACCCGCCGAAGAACTGCGTATTCTCTGACGCAAGCGATCTATGTTGGTGATGGAGCGTCGGATATTCCCTGCTTTTCGTTACTCAATCAAGAACAGGGTACGGCGATCGCGCTTTATAAAAATCAGACACCAGAAGAATGGGGACGGGAGTTAAACCTGACCCAAAGCCAACGAGTTGCTAATGTGCGATCAGTGATTGCAGAAGGAGAGTACGGGTATCAGCGAGTGAATGTTGCGACTGAGCAGCGCGATCCCAACTCATTAATCAATTGGATGGAGCGCCTCATTCGTACCCGCCAGCAATGCCAAGAGTTAGGCATAGGTTCGTGGCAGATTTATAGAAACAGACGAACCATGTGTCTTCGCCCACTGCTGCGAGTCGCAACGAGTAGTGGTTGTGTTGCATAATTTAGCAGACAGAGCGTGTAGTGTAACGCTTAAATTGCAGGATGACAAACGTTTGATTGAGCTATTTGGCGATCGCCAGTACGAACCCCTAAGCAATGGTTCTAGTTCTATTCCTCTAGAAGCATATGGCTATCGTTGGTTTTGGATGAACCGGATGTAGCAATACTCAAATTAATGGGTTGCCATCAAGCGATCGCTCCTCGCCGTCTAAAGCACTTTCATTACTGCTTGATATCGCTGTTCAATATCTTTTTTATCTAATTCTTGGGAAACGTCATTGAAACTATCATGCTTAATCATTTCGGCATGACGACGCAGTGCTGCAAGGTTTCTGGGATTTTTGGTATGAAGAGCAATGGTTGCGATCGCTTCTAGTAAACGAACAGTCACAGCAACATCCGAGGTACTATACTGTCGAATTTGGTTAAAGGCAGCATCAGTTAGCCCTGCAAACGTCACTGGTTGGGCAATGACGCGCAGGTTGTCTTTATCATCGTAGCGGTAGGGAGAGGGGAAATCGCGCCCTGCAAGGCGTGACAGTCCGGCACTCAATCGGTCAATACACCTAATCGCAGTAAATGGATCGTTAACGGCGGGAGAAATCGCACGTAGCGCAATTTCAACTAATTGATGAATCGGAAACTCTACATCCTGCTGCTCGGTGCGTTCTTTACCAAAAATAAAAGTATCTCGAAGCTCTTTAATGAGTTTTTGGTTGACCTGTTCTTCAGGATAGACCACAACTAACTCGCTACCCTGGACGACAAACTTGCCTGGGCGAAATTCTAACCGCACTAGCAACTCTTTTTCAGAGGCAATCTGCATGAGCTTGTCATCGTCAATCGCTTGTAAATAACCGCTACGATTTGCCTTAATCGGGTAGGCATCTACATCAAAATTTGCAGGAATTTCTACCACGCGCTGCCCAACTTGAGACAAGCCTTGTCCAATTTTTTCGGGAAATAATCGATCTATAGCACGGTCGAGATCGGTGCTGACCTCTGAAATTACGTGCGACGCTTGAATGATAGTGGAGGCGTGATGAATAAAATAGATTAGCAAACTGATACTTGCGATCGCGAGTACTAAGGCGACTGTCACCGACATTTGCGGCACAAAGAAGGTGTAACCATCTCCTTCTCCCCTGACTGTCCGCAGAACAAGCAAGCAGTAGATAAATGTACCAATAAATGTCCCCAGGACAACTTGATTACCAACATCCTGCATAAAGTTACGCAGCAAGCGGGGACCAAAATTAGAAGCAGCTAGTTGCAGAGCCACTATTGTAATTGAAAAGGCAGTACCTGCAACGGTAATTACAGAACCAGCGATAGCTGAAAGTACCGCTCTAGCTCCATCTGTACCGCCTGTGTACATCCAGCCCCACTTTTCTAAGGGACCATAATATCCGGCTCGGTCAAGCGTTAAGATTGCGATCGCCAAGGCGATGGCGATTACCACAATAACTCCTGGCAAGAACAAGTAACTCGATTGCAGCGAGTCCCAGAGTTTAGCGATTTTGACGTTTTTCATTTGCCATCTTCCGCAGTTAAATTTTGGTTGCTGTTATCACCGTTTTTTGAGGCTCGAATTTCAGCTAACCGCTTGAGAGAACCGCTAATGCTGCGAGGTTTCGGTACTTCTTTATTGCCAGCGGGCCACCCTTCACGCTGACGATTGCGAATGCCATCTGTTTCTTCAGTTTGGTCGTGAAATAAAATTTGGCGTGTGGGATAAGGCAAGTCAATGCCATTTTCTACTAGCTTATGCTTGATGGCAGAAATTACTTTGTCTCGCGAATTGAGATCGTCCATCCGCCTTGGCGGTTTAATCCACCAACGAGCGCGGATATTAACGCTACTTTCAGCTAGTTCTAGTACGAGGACATCGGGAGCTGGATCTCTCAAAACATCGTCCACGCTATAGATCGCTTCTAGCATCAAACGTTTTGCTTCGTCAACATCATCACCGTAACCGATACCGACATCGTATTCAATCCGGCGAGCATCAAAAGCAGTGTTGACAGTCACCGAATTTGTAAATAGTTCGGAGTTAGGAATGACAATCCGGCGACCGTCGTAGGTTCTAATTGTTGTAGCACGCGTTTCAATGTTTTCCACCGTTCCTTCAAAGTTTTTGAAGACGATTTGATCCTCAATTTTGAATGGCTCAGTCAAAAGAATCAGAATTCCAGCTAGAAAGTTTTGCAGAATGTCGCGGAAAGCGAAACCAATTGCTACACCACTAATACCTAGTAGTTGTACTAAATCTCCGGCTCTAAATGTTGGAACAATAATTGATAGCGCGACAAATAACCCCAGGAGAATGACAGTCCCCTGAGCTAATCGCCCTAGTACCATCCCTAAATTTCGTGCTTGCCGATGCCTTCGCGTGAAGCGTTTCACTAATAACTTCAACCAGCGAGCAGCAAAGAAAAATAGGATAAAAACAATAAGTGCCAAGACGATGTTTGGCAGCATGATGATAAAGCTGTCAATCATTCCTCCAATTTTATTCCATGCTGCTGTTATTGCTGCCTGAATATTCATAGCTGTTGATCCTAATGCTTAAAATTTGGATTTTGCATTTTAAAGTTTGAATTGGCAATTGTCTCGAATAATGTAATTTTATACAATTACCACCGTACTATTACTTACAAAACAGTCATTTTAATTGAGATAATGCAAAGTTAAAATCTACCTTGAGTAAGGAAAAACTACTTCTAATAAAGCGGAGTAATACTGTGAATTTTTTTTGTAATACTAAGGCTATTCTCAATCTGAAGTGGAGAAAAACCTAAAACCATGAACCTGACCGTCCCATTTCCACAGCTTTGATCTAGTAATATTTAGATACGAAAAGGTATATCTTTAGACATTGATAATATGAAAAATCTGCTCTGTAGAATTATAAAGCAGCCTGGTAGCACCGTAATTTTGGATTGTCCTAAACAAGTAAAAACGTAAGTCTAGAGAAAACCACATCAGAGCTAATCTGATTTACTTACTCTACTAATCGACTCGAATTGTGAACAATGAAATTGATAGCAAAACTTCAAATACAAGGCTTGTATAAGTATCCTATTTAGGTTCTAAGTTTTTTTGGGAAAAGCATCACTTAGGCGTATCCTTCTCGCAGGGTAGGACTCACTCCCCGCAGGGGTTGCCGTTAACCGAAGGCACTAGGCTAGGGCACAAAGAGAAGACACACGAAGAAATTTTTATAAACAATTTAGGACTGCTATAGCAGGTAATTTGTTCAGTATAATCGCAGTAAAAAATGAATTGATTAGTTCAGCATTATACTGTCTTTGAACAGTAAAGGGCGTTGCGCGATCGCATTGACAATTTAGCTCCTGCTGAAAAGCTTTTCTAAACCGCAACTACGATGTACAACGCCAGCAATTGGTTGAATTAAGAGATGAGTTATGAACTACAGTTAAGTAGATTTAACTGCCTTTATTTGAAGTTAGCTGTAGATTGTGGAAAAGTCGGGGAGATTTAAGTAAGAATTTCAAAAATAAGTTGTGCAATCTAGCTAGTCGCAGCAACTTAGTAACTCAATAACTTTATTTGCAAATCTTTTTAATTTTGCTTAACTATAATTTTCTTGTTTTGCTAACTCGACCTTAATGCTTCATTATAATATTGCTTGTATCAAGATTTGAAATATTTACGATTCTGACTGGCGAGATAGCGCCTGAATTTCGTGACGTAAAGCTTTAATTTCAGCATGTAGTGCTGCTATAGATTTAGCCCCAGCAATTTCAGCTTCGTCATCATCAGCATCGCGACCGATGAAAAATGTAGCGATCGCTGCTGTCAAGTAACCAAATACAGCAAAAGCATATAGTGCCAGGAAAAAGCAAAGCACTCGCCCTTCTGGAGTCTGAGGCCAATATTCCGAACCCATCGTGGTCATCAACATTGCCGTCCACCAAAGTGCTGTGCCATAGTCATTTAGACCGCGCCCATCAGGAGTATTGCTTTCAAACGCATACATTCCTGCGGCTCCAATTAAGGTAACTATCAGCGTTGTTGCTACAACATAGCCGAAGCCACGACGACCTAAACTAGCACTAATCGTCCGCATTCCCCGATTAGTCCGTGTAATCACACGTAGTAACCTGATGCCACGAGCCGCTCGTGTAGTATTCAGCACCCGTAAAATACGAACAAACTTGAATAAGCGCAGTGCTGGTAAGGGTAGAGCAATAACTGTTAACCAGTTACGTTGAAGATAGGCAAGCTTATATGGAGCTAGAGTAAATTCGAGGATAAAGTCAAGTATAAAAACTATCCAGATAACAGTACCAATTGCTTGGAGTAAGGACGTTAAACCCCAGATTAACTCAATAACGAACAGTGCTAACCACGCAAAACTCAGTACGAGCATTGGTGTCTCAAGCCAGTCTTCTAACTGTTGCAAAATTTCCTGCCGTTCTCGATTGAGTACCTGTTTTTCTGGAGTTTTCATCTGTTAATGTTTGCTTTCTTTCTAGCGGTTATAGCTTCCATTCTTTTGTCACTTTACATACAAGAGTGAACATTTGTCACAATTAACTTGACTGATGGTAATCTGCGGTATTTCAGAAAAAAAGGTTATAAAACTTGTGGAGAAACATTTTAGGTAGAGAATGGCAGTTGTTTCGACGTACTAAATGAAGTGGGGTTTAACATCTTATAAAGCTATTTTATGTTCGATAATACCGTGCTGGAATGATTTGTATATCAGTAAATTCCCGAAGTTAATATCTAGAAATGGTATCACAGCATCAGAGAGGGAACTTTAAGCTTAAGCTAGGGTGTGTACCATAATGGTAACTAACACAATTAACACCATTGCTAGAGAAATTAGCTTTTAAAAATGGCTTATTCTATATTTCTACTAACAATATCGAGTTTAACTGAGTCTAAGTTAATCTCATAAGCAAAAAATAGCGCGATTCCACCTGGCTAAATCAAAAGAGATGCTGAACAAAAGACCATGCAAGTAATTGAACGAGTAGCGTACATTACTTAAAAGGGAACTTCAAAAAAACTACTGAAGAAACGACTTTTGTAGCTGCAAAGTAAGAGGTCAATGTAATTTAATGACTATTTAAAAAGTCAAAAGAAAGCACATAATTTACTCACCAAAAATATGCATTGAGTAGCGTTAAAATCGTAAAAATAGTCGAACTTAACTTTATTTAAATTTAGAAGTCAAACAACAGTAAACTACCGTCACGAGCGTATTCTATTTGTTAATTAGCAAACAAAAATGTTGAAATAAAAAATAAGTTTTATGTAGATCTGTGTGACATAAGTGTGAAAAGAGTAATTTCAGGCGGACAATTGATTCGGATTGGTAAGATACTGAAACCAATCCCTCGGTTGACGTAAAGATGGTTTCCTTGTTTTCCATATTCATCAATCCAGCCGTCAGCATGAACTTGATCTTCTTTAGTAAAAGTTAGCCAAGACCATTCTGGAGTAAATGGCAAGCGAATTTGTCCGCCGTGAGTATGCCCTGCTACAGCTATAGGTGCAGAGTTGGCAGGAAATAGAGCAAAGGATTCAGGATGATGCATCATTACAAACCTAGGTGCTGAATCCGGTATCTCAGCTAGCGCTACAGCTGGTTTATCCTCATTAGCCCAGTGCGATCCTATACCTACTAAATACAAAAGTGCTTTGCGATCGCTCGCTAATGTCTGACTTTGGTTTGAAGACGGCACGATCGCAACAGCTTCATTTTTCAATACTTGCACGCCCACTGCTTCAAGAGACTCAGCTACTTTGGTTGCTAAAGTCGCGTTTGGAGGAGCATCCTTTGCTTTCATGCCATAATCGTGATTGCCTAATACGGCATATGTTGGGATACCAGAGGCAGGTAGTGGACGCACAAGCTCGATCGCCTTACTAATTTCTGCGCTGGGGTTCTCGCCTGGAGAGTAAATGAAGTCACCAATAATTAGCGCGAACGCGGGGCGTTCCTTAACTAGCTGAACAATCCGATTAATTGTAGGGGTATTGTCTAGCCACATTCCCACTTGCCAATCACCGATAACCGCAACTTTTTGCCCTTCCCAAGCAGCAGGTAAACCAGGAATTACGGCAACTTGAGGTTCTACATCGATGAGGTAGGGTTCGAGCAAACCCCAAATCAGAATTGCGCCAATTAATCCTAATAAGCTCAATAAAGCATACTTAATTTTCTTCATAGTTCGCTTGCGAATTTATACTGTTAAGTGTCATGAACCGCTATTGTTCTTCACTCACTTAGCATTTAAATTGATAGTTAGCTTTAACATAAAGATTGAGATTGATCTCCCTAAAAATAAACCTGCTCAAAAGGGTTGTACTCCAAATATTTATCTTCTAAAGCAATTTCTTTCCCAACTAACCAGACTTGATTACCGTGCTAGGCGATCGTGTTGAATTGGATAGATGAGCGCTCCTAAAAACCACCGAAACTTAACGAACCACAAGTTTAGTGATAAGAACTTACCTAAATTTATATACAAGAGTTGCTTCGTTTATATTTAGTGATGCGATCGCGATCGGCTGGTTGGGACATAGAATAAGTGTGACTTGGTGCTACGCCACAGGTAAAACTGCGGCAGCACAAATTATTGTCAAATTAAAGAATGTCGCGTCTATAACGACCTCTTTCTCTTAGTCGTTCTTGATAAGTTGTCAGATTGCGGTCTTGCAGATTGTAGAAGTAAGGCTCGTGAGCATACGTATAGGTAGTAGCACCAATCGCTGCACTGGGAATGGGCATCGTCATGTAAGGACGATAAATTCCTCTAACGCGCTCTTCGTAGTCATTGTCGAGCGCTAAATCTTCACTGAATTCTGGTAAATCTTCTACCTGCTGTTTGGTTAATTGCGGAGCATATACTCTTTTGTCGTCATAATCTATGTTAGCCATGCCCACTGGAAGAAACACATTCTTACCAAACACCCAAAAGCCTGTATCAACAATGAAATAACGAAAATTTCCGTCTTCATCGACCATGATATTCTTTACAGAACCAACTTTATCATCCTGTGCATACACATCAAAGCTTTTGATATCATCACCATCAAAAATGTCGTTTTGATAGTCAGGATAATATTCATCAAGTTTGTAAAGAGTCATCTTTTTTCTCCAAAATTCTCAAACTTAACTATTAGCCAAATTGAATTGCTATAGCTCGAAGATAGAGAGAGATAGTGGAAAAGTCGTGGAGGAAGAACTTTAACTTAAAAGCGATCGCCAAAAATCGTTGAACTTGTCACAACTAAAGTATTAATTTTATTCCGTAATACAGGCTAATAAAAAATAGTAAAAATGAAACTTTTTCTTAAAAAAACCCTCTAAAGATTGAAGTAAGAAGCTAATGAAACCTTATAAATTGAACTGACGTTTGAAGATAAACCGAGATGGAACACTAACTACAATTACTTGACAACGATGCCTGTAATAATCCGAAGCCATCTGATCTCAGAAGAATCCCAAATGAAAGTAGAAAAACAATGCTAAGGATTTGAAAATAACTAGCTAATACTTGAACTGAAATACTAGCAGCAACGGTTTCACTCAATAAAACAGTAGTTTTTAAAGATTCCTCCCTATTAATAATCTGTAAATTGACATTGTTACCCTTCGACTGAAATCATGGGTTGGTCAGAATAATTTTAAACACCAATGCTCTTATGCAAATTGTGTACTTTCAGTGGGTCAACGTGTTGCAAAAAAGTAAGTTTCGGAAAATATGTCTGTCTGAAGATGCCGTACAGCCTGCTCCAGAAGAAATACCTTACTGCGTATGCAAAGCAGCCCTGAACCTTGCCAAATATGACCTACAGGTGATTACAGTTTCTCCTGCTTTTATCGCTACTTCGATGACAGATGCAAAGATGAAAAAGAGATCAAACTAAATGGAAGTGTGTTTTAATGAGGCGATCGCTAAGTTGCTAGAAGAGAATCGCCCTTACCTCGAATTGAAGCGACGTGGACGACCGGAAGAAGTAGTGGATGTCATTGCTTTGTGTGTGTTCCAAACGGTTAAGCTTTGTACTCGGTGCTACTAGCGGGTAGATGATGGCTCTGTTGCCAGTCTATAACAAATGTAACCACACAATCTTTGCAGAAAGCTATGTTTCGTGATTAAGCTCCTTGTCCCATAAACTGCATTAATCTGCCATCTACAACTAAAGTTGTACCGTGAATGTACTTGGCATCACTTGAGGCTAGAAATACGGCAGCATAGGCAATAGAGCGGGTTGATCCAGTTAGAGCCAGGAGAGGCGATCGCTTCATACTCTAACCAGCCTTGCAATTGCTCAAAAAAATACAGAATAGGTATTGTAAGGACTAAGCAGATAAAGAACCGTCGCTTAAAAATTGCTGGATCGTGATGTCCTAGATGTCCTCCGTGTCCAGAATGTCCAGCGTGTCCGTGATGGGGAGTATCGGCATTCTGTTAGTGGTGTGCGTGATGACCGTTATGCTCGTTGTGATGCGATCGCGTTTTCTGCTGTATAAGTTCCTTACCATCTCCTATCATCTGCATTACCCCAAACGATTGTTGGTTCTGAACTAATTAAGCTCGTGCTGCGGCAATGTCTGCAATCTTATGATATTCTTCTACGGCTTGGCGGCAAGCTTTAGCACAGTTTTGGCAATGTGGGCTATCGTGCTGTTCGCATTCTGCTGCACAGGCTTCGCAGATATCTATGCAAGCACGAACGACATTCGGAATAAAGCGAGAACCGCGACTCATGAAACTTGCGATCGCCCAACAGATCTGAGCGCAATCGCGACAAAGACGAGCGCATTCTGGCATTGAGCCTAAACACTGATCGGCGCAATGTTCGCATTCATATGCGCAGTGAATCGCTGCGTCAATACTAGTTTGATATTGTTGATGAGGCATATTAATCTTTCCGTTCAAATCTTTATTTCATGAATATACAAATTTCAAATCATTAATATCTCTATCTGATGATGTAACAGTAATTTCACTCAAACGAAGGGCAGTGATTTCACCCTGATTTCATTTTTATGTGCTGCGATCGCTGTTTATGCAAATTGCTACATTCAGGCTTACTTGCCAATTTTTACAAGTATAAAAATTGGCAAGTAAGTCATTACAATTTGTTGTAGTTTGTATCGTTTCACTTCAATGAAAGTGTTGCACAAATAAAACAACATTTCTTTATATCTTCCTACTACAATTAGGGAAAACTAGAGAAGGAATAGAACATTACCTTTCCTCAGAATTGAGGTACAAGAAGAACCTTTCCAACATTCGTGTGTGAGGTTTACTATTCGTAGTAAAGGATAATATTACTAAATAATTTCTTATAAAAAATAGCCTTAGATGGTATTTCTAAGGCTTACTACTTGCTTACTGGCATTTTTTACACTTAGCAGCTATTCTGCTCTAATCTGCGTTCTAAAAGTCAAAGAGCTTTATTCCCGATAATCTGTGCGACTAACCACATCTGGCTCTCGATATGCATTAGTTTCTATACGGCTTTTTTTACGAGATAAGCCAAACAAACCAAATAAACCAATTAACCCTAACCATCCCCAATCAAAACCATCATCAGCGTACACAACTCTTGTAGGCGGAACCACAGGGGCTGCTGGAACAGTAGTTACTGGAGTTGGAGCGCAAGCAGAAAGAGTTAGAAACAAAACTACTGCACTCAGTATTAGAGCGCCAGCACTAACAATTTTAGAAAATTTAAGACGCTTCATCTTCAAAATCCCTTCTCATAGCTGAAATATCAAATTAACTGTTTTGCAGCACTTTGGCAAAAGAAGTAATAAACCTTCTTTAAGAAGACTTAAATATGTGCTTGTCATTACAGAAGAGCTTGTGTTTTGATTTATCTTCTTACTTCAGGGTCGCGATAAGCTGTGGGTTCAGAACGCTTTTTCCCTGCTAAACCTGCTAAACCAAACAAACCAATTAATCCTAACCAACCCCAATCAAAATCATCATCTTCATAAATATCTTCTGATACCACTCCAGGCGCAGTTACTTGAGCATGAGCAGATAGAGATAAGGGTAAAATTGTTGTTGCTGCTGTTAGCAAGCTTACTGCAGTTGCTTTAAGTAAAAAAGAGCTTTTCATTACTAGTTTCTCCTTGCCGAAATTATTACAAAAATCTATTTAACAATTTATCGTTTAGTTATTTTGATAAAATCAATCTTAAGCTATAAAACTAGAACTTTATATTCCAACTAAGGGCAGACAAAGTAATTGATAGTTTTAAATTTATTGCTATCTTTTACATTCATAAATAAGTTTACAAAAGCGTAAATGTATTTTTTTCAATACCCTTAAACTAAGTAAATTTATGTACAAAGGCTATTTTTATCAGGAATAAGAAACCTGCCCTGCTATGAGTTCAGCAGAGCAAATCCTTATAGTTTCAGATTGCCTGTGTTAGTTAGCAAGCTATACGAATATAGGTTGGTTTTTGCAAGCAGCAATGATGTTACTACTTATTCTTGTGATGCTGGATACACTGATTGAGCAATAAGCACGGGTCTATTAGCGTATTCTACTTCTAGCCTGCGTTGTAAATCCAAGTCCCAGGTTAAATCGTAATCTCTATCTAAGTCAGCAACGACGAATTGGCGAAGTACACCAGTAACGACAACCCTTGCGCCTTCTTCAACTGGGCGTTGAGAATTTGGAATTAAGACTAACAGATCGCTCGCACCAATTAACTGGTCTTCATCTAGTGTAAATGCATTAGGACCGACGATGTTTTCAACTTCAGCAGGAACTGCGATTACTTGATTGTAGTAAACGCTAGGATTTTCAGTAATTTCACCTGGTTTTGGTGAGATCGCAAGCGATTGTGCAATGATTGCAGGTTGACCTTCGTAGTCAACGTACAAGTTAGGATCTAAACCCAAGTTGTACACTCGATTTACATCAGCAACGACAAAGCGAGTAACTGTACCTGTTACTTGAACCTGTGTATCAGTTGCTGGAAGAACGAAAGGTTCTCCAGTAGCATTTACTACTAAGATTTGGTCTGCACCAAACAACTCGTCATTGACAATAGTGAAGGTATTGTCGCCAACTTTCTCTGCTGCTTCGCTTCTCACAGTTACTGGTTTACCGATTAGTTCTGCTGTTTCCTCAGCTACTTCTTCTGTGGTTACATTACTCTCTGCTGTGGGACCACCTGCAATCTGGTTATCAGTGCAAGCAGCAACAAGTGTCGTTACTAATGCTAAAGTGACAGCACTCGCACGTATTCCACTGCTTCTAATACGGTTAATGTTCATCATTGTTCGCTCCTCTCCATAAATTGGTGTATGTGTTGTTGTAGCGATCGCACTAAGTGACAAATACTGCTTCAATCAACTGGCGATCCATGCAGCTACAAATCAGGAAGGTTATTCTGCAATCGCTGCTTGTGTAAAGCACTACATATGCATCCTTAGTTCACAAAAACTTGACCATCGCTTTGAATTCTGATTACGCCTTGATTGTCATCAAGGGGAGTTGCATCTTCATCGAGTGAGACTGCTAGTAGACCAGGTTCAGCATCTGTAGTCACGGGTAAGATCTTCACAAATCCATCATCTTGGCGGACAACGGTTATCGTTGCTGGTAATGGCACATTTTGCAATGTCGCTTCTTCTCCACCTGGCAAGTAGCGCCGTCCAGTTTGTCCAGTAACTTCATAGGTAACGAGTGCGTTAGTATTGTTCTTCAGTCTCACGCTAACTTGTTGACCTGTCGGCTTAAGCAGTGCTACTGGCTCACTACGTTCTTCTGGTAAGGGAGGCTGTACTGGAAGTGTCTGGGCGGTTCCTGGGGGGTTAGTGATTCCTGGGGTGGCTCCTCTAACTGCTACACCTGGTTGACTAAGTGTGGGAACTACCTCTCCTGGTGTAGTAGGTGCATCAGCTGGAACGATGCGATTGGGAGTTGCCGATAATGCACTATATTGCTGCGTAAATGCATTAGATGGGCAACCTTGAGGTACTAAATTTCTACTGTTGAAAGGTTCTTCGTAGTAGATACGCGGACAGGGATTGAGGACTGAGGATTGGGCACTTGCTGCTAGCGGTATGGCTGGTATCCCAATGAGTAATCCTCCAAAGATGCTTCCCCAAATCCCAACCTTTCTACGTAAATAAAGCTGATTGATTCTATTCATAAATGCCTTTTTGTCACGAAAACATTGAGAAAGCTAGGATACAAATGTTTAGCGATCCCTTATTTAACAGAAAAACTATATTTCACGAAATGTCTGCAATAAGCAATGTATACTGACTTTAAAACGATAATTTGAGATAGTGGAAAACTCGTGGAGAAATGATTACTCGTTACTAAAATACGACTTAAGAAATAGCTAGCTATGTAAATAGGAATATAAATCCCCTCAGCACTCTTAAAACCCATGAACAACATATGGGCACTACAATGAGTCAAGGATAATATTTATAACTACTTATTAAAGGCGATCGCTTTAAATAGTGCGGCACTATACTCAAAACTCAACTCACCTATTATAAACCTGAAGATCAATGAGGATCATTCTATTAATGAAGCAGCGAAATACTTGTTATATACTTACTTAAGTATACGCTTACTATTTATTTATATAGCAGCCCTATCAAGAACATTCGCTCAGATAATTAGCAAATACATAACCTTTCAGAGGAATTGAAATAAGTACCCAACCATTGCTACTTTGATTTTCAATCATGACATAGCGTCCACTCGCGATGAGACCGACAATAGGACTCTTTGCCAAAGGTTGTTGGTAAACATATATACCATTATTAGCTGCAACTTGACGGCAATTTGGCGGCGGCGGTGGTGCAGGCGCGCAAGAGGTGAGATAACCCGCAAACACGTAACCTTTTAAAGGAATTGAAATAGGTACCCAATCATTGATGTTTTTAGGTTCAATCCTCACATAACGTCCACCAGCAATACTACCAATTACGGAGCCGTAAACTGTTGGCTGAGTGTGTACGTATACTCCTTCAGGAGGAAACACTCGGCGACAACTATCCGCAGCCTGCGCAAGTTGGTTCTCTTTGTTATTTGCGGGGTTTAAATTCTGTGCATTGGCGCTAACAAAAGGCATAATAAAAGTGCTTACGGCTATTGACAGCGAAGCAGTTAAGACCTGTAACTTTAGCTCAAGCCAATGTTGTTTCATTAGCATCTTAGGTGAACTAGTCACGATACTACCTTCTTGAATTTACCCCAATATTGGGCGATCGCGTAAATCCTGAAACTAGAATAGCGGTAAAATTGGGCAATAAAAAATCTTATTTTGGCTCATGTATAACTACATTTCAAGGACAATTCAATAGAGCAATTCATTGAGGTACAAAAGCAAGGCTTAAATCAACAGCAATTAGCCCAGCGATTAGGAGTTGATAATATCACTATCGAGCAACACAAAATCGCTGGCAAGGAGTTTATTGAGTAGTCGAAAATTAAAGAGCTAGAGCGTTTTGGGTGGAGATGTACCAATTGAAATCAATATTTTGCGTGATGCTGATTTATCTTCCCCAAGTTTTCCACGCTTTCGGTTTATCTTCGTAATGCTATAAGTTCGTTGCATCGTGTAGCACCCAGAAACTGGAATTAAATGTTACGTTAATCCAACCGGATATATATCGAACAGGCGGAAAATGGACAGCGGGTTTCTACCCAAATTAAGATTCCAGATGGTGGTGCTGGTTTCATTCAAACCGACAGGACTGACGCAGCAGCAATTTAAGCTGAACATGATGAAGTCCACTAAACTCAACTACTGCCAAGATCTGCTCAGCAGCCCCGTCAACTACACGATGACAACTTGGCTGACCACCCCGACGAGATGAGCCATGAGCGGATTAATCGCTATCTGCGTGGAGAGAAGCTGACTCCTCGTTTGTTGTGGGACAACGTCAAACCCTGATGACAAGCGTCAGAGAACGGTTATCTTCTGTGCGATGATACGGTGTTGGACAAACGCTATTCCACATCAATTGAACTGACACGACGGCAATACAGCGGCAATGCACATCGAGTGATTCGGAGCATCGGGTTGATTAGCTGTGTGTACGTCAATGGTGAAACGGGACAGTTTTGGGTGATTGACTATCGAGTGTATGACCCCGATGGGGATGGGCTTGAGCTTGTTAGACCATGTGGCAGCGATGCTGGTAAGGGTGGTTCCCAGCAAGCACCCGTTTTCTCCAGTGTTGATGGATAGCTAGTACGCGACTCAAGCCTTGATGGCGCTAAATCGACCAGCTCGACAAGGTATATTACTGTCCCCTCAAAGTGAATCGACGGGTCGATGAGAGTGCGGGTCAACAAGCGGATCAGCGCATTGACGAATTGAATTGGACAAAGCAGGAGTTAGAGGATGTTTGAGAAGTAGCAAATTATACTCATTGGGTAGAATGGAGGGATGAAGCGAAAACCTGACAATACTGACGTTAGCGATGTTGAGTGGGCAATTATTGAACCGTTGATTCCAGGAGTTCA